>NZ_JAPZSR010000404.1:0-27817 GCF_027531875.1 Microcystis sp. LE19-84.1B
TTTCACTCCTTCCCATACTTGCTAATTCCTCCAGTAAATTATCTAAATCTACCCGCTCAAACTGTCTCGCTTGCAGTTGATTAATAGTAGTTCTAATCCAGAGATAAAAGTCTTGTTCGTACAGGGTTTTATTGTCCATAAATACTCACTTAAACTAAATAAAACGGGGATAGTTATAGAATTTAACTATATAAACTAGCCACATATTCACCGTAGCCATTATAGGGCAGAGTTTCGATAATTTCCCAAGATAAATCACTTCTACTGCCGATAAATTTCTCCGTTGCTTGCGACCAACGGGGATGGGGTTTACTGGGGTTTACATTAGCCTCAAAATCGTATTCATGAGCGTCAATTGTGTTCCAGTAGGTGGCTGGTTGTTTGGCTGTAAATTCAATTTTCACTATCGATTTTGCCCCTTTAAAACCGTATTTCCAAGGAATAACCATTCGCAAGGGTGCGCCGTGTTGTTTGGGTAAATCATGCCCGAAAATTCCCACGGCAAAGAAAGCTAATTCATTGGCCATTTCTTCAATTCTTAAACCTTCTGTATAGGGCCAAGGTAAGGCTCCTAAATGTAATCCTGGCCCTTTGGTAATTTCGGGATCATAAAAGGAGGTAAAACGGACGAATTTTGCTTCGGGTTTTGGTTCCACTGCCGCAATTAAAGCACTCATGGGAAACCCTAGCCAAGGTAAGACCATTGACCAAGCTTCCACACAACGAAAACGATAGATTCTTTCTTCGAGAGGAAAGGTTTTTTTAATAGTATCTATATCGTAGGTTTGGGGATTTTTTACCAATCCTCCCACTTCTACCGTCCAGGGATTCGTCGGTAATTTCTGCGCTTTTAACCAGATATTTTTCCCCCCTCCGAACTCATAAAAATTGTTATATTTCCCCGCTACAGTTTCGGCAACTATAGGACGATTTACCGTTAAAAACTGCGGATTTTTGCTGAACCCTTCAATTTTAGGTAATTGCAAACTTTTTTCTAAAGCTTCCGAGGAGGAGGATTTACCACAAGAAGTTAATAATAGGGAACTCCCCGCAATTCCTGTCCCAATTAACCCCTGTAAAAAGCGACGACGGTTAAAATAAACACTTTCGGAAGTAACTTCATTTTCGGAAATTTGCCAGGATTTAGCTAAACGAATTAAGACCATAATTATCCCTAATTTTATTGACAAAAAAGCAGAGTTATGATATGGGATACCACAACTCTGATTGTACAATATTTTGTCAGTTTTTTTAAGAAATTTCGGCGAGCATCGGGGCAGTCACCAGAGGTTCCCGTCGTCCTTTTAAGACCATGGGAACTCCTCGCGAGGGAGCAAGGGTGACACCGCGGCGACTGGGTTTTTCGGGGGTATTATTAACTAGAGTTAACTGATAATTAGCCAAAATTGTGGCGATAGCGATTTTCATCTCGTAGATAGCTAAAACTTCCCCGATACAACGACGCGCTCCACCACCAAAAGGCATATATTCGTAGGGGGTGAATTGTTTTTCTAAAAAGCGTTCTGGTTTAAAAGTATGGGAATCGGGGAAAGTTTGCTCGCGGTGGTGAGCTAGATAAATACAACCCATAAGAATTGTCCCTTTTTCTAAAGGATAACCATCTAGTTCTACCGGTTCTTCCACTGCTCGCGGAAAAGTTAACATTCCCACGGGATGAATGCGTAAAGTTTCCGAACAAACCGCCGAAAGATAGGGTAATCGAGTTATATCAATGGGGTTAGGATTATCTCCTAAAGTGGCTATTTCTTGGAGAATTTTTGCTTTAATTTCTGGGTAGCGATGGGTCCAGTAGAGCGCCCAGGACATAGCGGTGGCAGTGGTTTCATGACCTGCGAATAATAAGGTCATTAATTCATCGCGCAATTCCTTATCGCTCATCGGGTTGCCTTCTTCATCCCGGGACGACATCAGTAGTGATAAAATATCGTTGCGATTGGGGTTAGGATTAGCTTTTCTTTCGGCAATTTCTGTATAGATAATATCATCAATTTTTTCTTGGGAACGCTGGTATTTTCCCCAGGGACTCCAAGCACCCAAATCAGCCCGCAAAATTGGGAAAAATAGCAAAGAAGCCATCACCGGAGAGTTAAAAATATCGAGCATTTCAGCCAGAATTTTTTTCAGGGTTTGATAACGTTCCCCTTGACTAATTCCAAAAACTGCCTCCATAATTACTTGTAAAGCAATCGCTGTGGTCGCTGAACGGGCCTTAAAAGGTTGATTTTGGGGCAATTCTGCCATCACTCTTAGGGTAATATCGCGGATTAAATCGCCGTAGAAACGCATTCTCTCCCCGTGAAAAGGTGGCAATAAAAGCTGACGGCGTTTTTTGTGGATGTCTCCGTCTAACATGACGACGGAATAATCACCAATAATCGGGGCAATAATCCGATTGGCTTCCCCTGGTGCCGAAAATTTTTTACGGTCATTAGTTAAAACCTGTTGTAGGGCCGCAGGACTACTGACAAAGATAAAATTATCTACAGTTAAACCCACTTTTGTGCTAAAAATATCGCCATGCTTGCGGGCGGCATTTTCCATAAAAGCTACAGGATTAATGATCCATTGTGCCATTTGCAGGAAGGTGGGGGCTTTGACCTTGGGGATGATTTTCATAGATTAATTGCTATATCCAATGCTAATTATTTCTAATTGTGACATTTTTTTCCCAGAGACGGCAAGGTGTAATATCAAGTAAACAGCAAAAATTACCGGGCTGTTGCTCGTCCTATCTTCTCCCAGAGAGGGGGATTTTCTGGGAATTTTCAGGATTGGCTTTCTGGTCTAAACAATGATAACTACGGTAGAATAGCCCCTAGTTCTATTTAATTCGCTTTTATAGTTTAATCTCTCTTTTATTCTCTTTTTAGGGACTTGTGATGATTATTTCCCAGTCCAGCAACTGGAAAAAGCTGGTTATTTGCCGTTATTTGCCGCTGCTAATCGCCTTTAGCGGCACTTTTCTCCTGACTACTCCCCCCGCTTTTGCCCTCGAATCCAGTGCCTCCACCGGTTTTAATCCTCAAACTATTCTTTTCAATGCCTTAACTTGGGTGGATAGTTTGGGGTCTGTGGGAGCGATCGCGTTTATAATTATCTATATTCTAGCTACTGTGGCCTTTTTTCCCGGTTCAATCCTGACTTTAGGGGCTGGTGTGGTTTTTGGCCTGGTTTTAGGCTCTTTTTACGTCTTTATCGGGGCAACTATCGGCTCCGCTGCCGCTTTTCTGGTGGGACGTTATTTGGCTAGGGGTTGGGTGGCGGAAAAAATTCAAGGTAATAATAAATTTCAAGCTATCGATGAAGCTGTGGGGAAAGAAGGCCTAAAAATAGTGCTTTTAACCCGGTTATCTCCCATATTTCCTTTTAATCTGCTCAATTATGCCTATGGTGTCACCGGGGTTTCCCTGAAAGACTATCTACTAGGTTCCGCAGGCATGATTCCGGGGACGATAATGTATGTCTATATTGGCTCTTTAGCGGGCAGTCTTGCCACTATCGGCACCTCAACACCAGCCACTAACCCAGCTTTACAATGGACTATTCGCCTGAGCGGTTTTATCGCTACCGTTGCTCTCACCCTCTACGTCACAAAAATTGCCCGTCAGGCCCTGGCATCAGTTATCAGTGAATAGTAATCATTTATCAGTCAGGGGTTGGGGAAGTGGGGGAATGGGGAAGTGGGGTGTGACCCCCCCAACCCCCCCGACATCGGGGGGGCAGGGGGGGTGTGGGGTGTGGGGTGTGGGAAGTGGGGAAATTGAACTAAAACCCCAAAACCCCAAAACCCCAAAACCTAAAACCTAAAACCTATCTCCCGACTCCTGACTCCTATCTCCTGACTCCCCAAAACGAAAACTTCGTATCTCACCATTAAGATAACTACTTTATTATGTTTCAAAATAGCTCCAGTGAAGTTAATATTCTCCCCATGGACGAACATAATCAAAAATTAGTTAATCATGTTCATCCTGCCGATTGGGTCAATCCACAACCCCAAGATTGTTATGATTTAGTCGTCATTGGTGCGGGTACTGCGGGTTTAGTCGTAGCGGCGGGGGCTGCGGGTTTAGATATAGGTTTAAAAGTGGCTTTAGTAGAAAAACATCTCATGGGAGGAGATTGCCTCAATTTCGGTTGTATTCCTTCTAAATGTCTGATTCGTTCCTCTAGAATTATCGGGGAAATTGAGAAAGCCAAAAAATTAGGAATCGATATTGGAGATACTAGGGTAGATTTCGCCAGAGTCATGACCAGAATGCGGCAAATTCGCGCTGATATTAGCCCTCATGATTCGGTGCAACGTTTCCAAAAACTAGGTATCGATGTCTTCTTGGGTAGCGCTCGTTTTTTGGGACAAAATGCCGTGGCAGTGGCAGGAAAAACCCTCGCTTATAAAAAAGCCGTCATTGCCACTGGTGCTGGGGCCCTTCATCCCGATATCCCCGGACTAAAAGAAGCGGGATTTTATACCAATGAAACAATTTTTTCCCTCACAGAATTACCTCCTCGATTAGCTGTTATCGGTGGCGGGCCGCTTGGTTGTGAATTAGCCCAAGCTTTTCAACGGTTAGGCGCGCAGGTGATTTTATTTCATAATCATTCCCATCTTTTGAATAAAGAAGACCAAGAAGCAGCTGAAATTATTGAGAATACTTTGCTGCGGGAAGGAATGCAATTAATTCTCTCTTGCCAAATTGAACGGGTGACAAAAAATGAGCAGGGTAAAACCATTGAATACACTAGCAACGGTCAAGGAGCAACTATCACCGTTGATGAGATTTTAGTCGCTGCTGGCCGGGGGCCTAATGTGTCAGGATTAAATTTAGAAGCGGTGGCCGTGGAATACGATACTCGTCGGGGAGTCAAAGTTAATGATTATCTGCAAACTACTAACCCGAAAATTTATGCGGCTGGTGATATCTGTATGGATTGGAAATTTACCCATGCCGCCGATGCAGCCGCCCGTATTGTGATTAAAAATACTCTCTTTTCTCCCTTCGGTTTCGGACGCAATAAGCTCAGTAATTTAGTTCTGCCTTGGGTCACTTATACCGACCCAGAAATCGCTCGTGTGGGTATGGATGAAACCCAAGCACAGACCCGGGGATTGACCACTAATACTATTAAAATTCCTTTGAGTATAGTCGATCGAGCTATCACTGATGGCGAAACAGCAGGTTTTTTAAAAATTATTCACAAACAAGGTTCCGACCAAATTTTAGGAGCCACTATCGTCGCCTCCCACGCCGGTGAGATGATTTCCGAAATTACCACCGCTATGGTTGCTAAAATCGGACTGAGTAAACTCTCTACTGTTATTCATCCCTATCCCACCCAAGCGGAAGCGATTAAAAAGGCCGCCGATGCCTATCGTCGAACTCTCTTGACTCCTAATAGTCAAAAATTCTTGGAATTGTTGACTAAATTATCGGGTTAAAATCAATGATTGCCACCGGACAGAACTACGGCAGAACTTTGAGCAATTCTGGTGGGAATTATAGTCATTTCAATTAAGATTGAGAATATCAATGCCAGAGTTCATAAGGGGTTCACCGGTCTAGAGTGTATCAGACTTATCTGAAATGACTATATAATCGCCATCTCCGAAGAGGAAACCATCTTGAAATACAGCAACAAAAACCCTACCATATTCTACTTATTCCGTAGCTATCGAATATTTCATCTGCGCTAATAATCGACATTTTTTCTACCATCGCTTGAGCAATTAATAATCGATCAAACGGGTCACGATGATGAAATGGTAAAGTTGTGACAACTGTAAGATGTGCCATGCTGATTGATAGAATTTCCATGTCGTTAAGTTGCACTTGTTGAGGAATAAATTGATCGTATGTATTGGGTATGGTTAGCTTGCCAATACTAACTTTGATGGCAATTTCCCACAAACTGGCAATACTCAACAGTAGATCGACATCTGATTCAATTAAATTTTTAGCATCAATACTCAACTGAGGACTGTTATTAATAAACCAAAGAAATGTATGGGTATCGAGTAATAATTTCATCCCATGTACTCACTGAAATCTTCCAAAGGTTCATCAAAATCAGGTGACATCCAGATTAATCCTTTGGCACTCCCACTCTGACGGCGTTTTGGGGGTGGAGTCAATCGCACTAATTTTAAAACCGGTTGATCATTCTGGGTGATGATAATCTCATCCCCCTTGAGTGCAGATTGCAATAAGCTTTCTAGTTGTGTTTGAGCTTGATTTATATCAATTTGGTGCATAGTCTCTTATTATTAAAGTTTTCTAGAAGTTTAGCAACAAAAATCTCCCATCACTATCCAATTCTAAAAAGTGATGGAAACTATGACACCATTGCAGATGTCAAATCTTCTTGGCATCAACTCATTATCAAAGTGTAAAAAGGGCATTCAGCTAATATTCTATCGATAATTCGGTGGACATTGCTGAAGTTGAGCATTGACCTCATCAAGTGGCTTTTGAGATTCCTTTAAATTGTATTCTGCGTTAATTTTATCCGCTTGTGTTGGTTGGCTGTATGGACTTGGTGATGAAATTTGTTGTTCCCAGAACTGAACATGAGATTTGTGCATTTCCTTCATATTCATGAGACTGATGCAATTTTCGTGTACAGAACGTGGTATTCCGGCTTCCGTAGACGAGGATTGTATTCCTTGGGAGTTGGTAGGGTCGTATGGATTTGATACACTTGGAGGCTGAGGATTTACTTGAGTAGGCGAGGATTGTATTCCTGGGGGATTGACCTGACTACCTGTGTGCCGCTCAGAAGATCAAGCCACAAGAGCTATTGCAGCAAGCTTTGCAGCACATGAGCTTTTCATAACCTTACCTCGGCTATGCGGTTGTTGAAGAGGCTTAGTTAAACCTTTAATTATATTCTAAACAAAGAAAATACCAGAGGAACGCATTTTCAACTTTTCTTAACTTTTATTACTCTAGAGGCTCTGTTGCCCGAAAATCGCTATCCTGATGTGGTAAAACGAGATAAAGTCCCCTATCAGGGCAGTTTTGAGGAAATTGCGGTCAGTGCGGTCAATAATGACAGAGGTAAAATTGAAGATAACGGCAATGGCTTCGCCGTCAGTGAAGAATTAGCCGAACATTTACGTTTGTTGGAGAAGCAGGCAATTGAAACGGGGTTTCAAGTGGGACTCCAGCAGGCAGAAATCATGGGGAAAGTCATCCCGCAAGTGACCATCATGCGGCTCAAAGAGATGATTGCCACCGGAGAACTGCGGCAGAACTTTGAGCAATTCTGGCGGGAAGCTGCCGCGCAGTTGGGAAACCCCCAATCCCTCACCGAACAGGGGTCGGGGAAATGGCAGGAGTATCAGTTGGAGAAATACCAACCCCTGACGCAGCTCTGCCCTTTTTAGAATACAAGTAAACGGTGAAAACCTTCTTGCTCAAAATGGCGATCGGTGGTTAATGCTTCATTAATATTGAACTGACGCATGATGACGCTACTGACGCATCAATAAAAAGCTAACTGCATCGCATAAAGAATAAGTCTTATCTTGCCGTGCCATCAATAGTTTGACAGCAGCACGATGTAAAGGCTCATCTATCCAAACTGTCTCGATATCTGGATTTTCTAGCAAATCGGTGATAAATTCTAGGGTGGCTAAACGCGGGTAACGCCGAACTTGAGCTAGAGCAACTAACTCTGCTAAAACGTAACTGTGGGTGATGCTTTTACCTGCACTATCTAACAATTGGACAGCTTCTTCATGTCCTGGTTCATCACGATAGACATAGCAAAGTAACCCAGAAGTATCGAGGAGTATCACCGATTTCATGTCTCCTCATGAGTATCTCCATACTCTCTTCCTAAGTCAGCATCAATGCTTTCATTATCTGCGCCTGTGGGATAGCCGCTAATTGAACCAATATGTCTCTCAAAGCGTTTTCGGGCTGCTTCTTTTTCCGCTTCCGTGCGTTGGTCTTTAGCTTTTGTTAAGCGATACTGTCGCTCAAGGGAAGTTGTTACTAATTCTGACAGGTCGATCCCTAATATTTTAGCTTGCTGTTGCAAGGCGGCATAGACTTCATCGCTCAATTCTAGGGTTAAGACTTGACTCATTTGGCTGTACCTTCATTGTGGCTATTGATTAGATTAATTTCTTTTTTAACTCTTTGACCATTATAACCTCGGACTCTTCACAGTAGCACTGTAGGGTGGGTTAGCGACAGCGTAACCCACCGCATATTAAAAAATTGATGGTGCGTTACACGCGCGTTTTCGCACCCTATGGCGATGGCGTACTGCTACGCAGTGCCTTCGGCATCGCACTGTCGGTTGGTAATTTTAATATAAGCAGCATCGTGGCGCACTTGATTCGTCCAGCCTGCTTTCAACACCCATGCGGGAAAGGAAGCTTTATTACGGGCGCTGTTACAAATTACGGCTTTTTCAGCCTTGTCGGGAAGACAGGGCTGGGAATTTTTTTCAGCAGGCGAACTTAAAGCAGGTTAGGTTAAAATTAACTTATTCGGCTCTGATTTTGGATTGGGGAGTTATCTGCTCTCTTCCTACGAAAGGAAACGATTTGCCGAAACGGGATGCTCCCTAAAAATCAGAAAAAATTCGCCACACCAGTCTCAAGGAGGAAAGGATGTCTCAAGTCTCTATTCAATCAGATTTGGTCGATGATAAAATTCAGTCTAGGCTCGTTATTCGTATCGCGTCAATTATTGATGATTTTATCAAGAATGAGAGCTTATTGGAAGATTTAAATAGAGATGAAATGGTTAAGTATTTTGTGAATTTACTGACCGAAAAATTTTCCTCTTCAGAATTAGAAACAATGCCCGATGAAAGTCTAGGTCGCAAAATCAGGCGAGTCTTAGGAGTGCAAGCAATGGCGGGACTGCTGAAGGATTTAACTCCAGAACAAATGGCAGAGTTTGAAGCAGTGATGGCAAGTTTTAGATAGAAATAGTAAATAGTCGTGGGTTATCTACTCGATACTAACATCGTCACAGCTATTCTCAAAGACAACCAAGTAGTCGTTGAGAGATTGAGTGCAGTAAGGCTACAAGGAAAGGATGTTTTCATAAGCTGTATTACTTATTTAGAAACTGAAGCTGGACTATTAGCAATTAAGGCAACGAAGAAGTTAGCAAGATTTCAGAATCTGTGTCGCACTGATTTGAGAGTATTGTTGTTAGATACAATGGAAATTGTTCATCAAGCCGCAGCAATTTCTGCTGATTTAAGGCTTAAGGGAACCCCCATACAAATGGCTGATATTCTCATTGCAGCAACAGCTATTAGCTATAATCTCATTGTCGTTTCTGACGACTCAGATATGCTGAGAGTTCAGGGATTAATCGTAGAAAATTGGCGGCGATGAGATAATTTGCTGGTGATGATCTGACCCATCCAGGAAAGAAAGCTTTATTACTAATATTTTAGCCTGCTGTTGCAAGGTGGCATAAACTTCATCGCTCAATTCTAGGGTTAAGACTTGACTCATTTAGCTGTACCTTCATTGTGGATATTGATTAGATTAATTTCTTTTTTAACTCTTTGACCATTATAACCTCGGACATCAGCTTGTCTCTTCACAGTAACACTATAGGGTGGGTTAGCGACAGCGTAACCCACCGAATATTAGGAAATTGATGGTGCGTTACATTAACATTAACGCACACTACGAAAGCTTATAAGTCATCTTCCGATAATCGAGCTATTTTCATAATTGATTTTAAAGTTCCAATTTTTAAGTCCTGATTGCGGTGTACAGGAATAGATAGAATTTTATCTTCATCCTCCTTTTCATAAATATGGTGACTACTGGTAATTTTTTTGAGTATCCAACCTTTTTTTTCGACAATTTTACAGAGTTTTTTCCCTGATATTGATTTCATACAGCAATTTCAATCACTTCTGACCTAGATTCAGGTTGTTTGCTTTCATTGGCAACTTCTAACCAGCCTTGTATGGCATCTTGGAGGTTATCGACAACTTCGTCCATACTATCTCCTTCTGTTATACAACCGGGCAGAGCGGGAACTTCAGCCCAGTAACCGCCTTCTTCGGCTGGATGAATAATAGCTTTGATTTTCATCAGGTTCAGAATTTTTGAAAACTTATCTCTTATTTTAATATGAATATGGAAGTTGGGTTTCCTTGCGTCAACCCAACCTACAGGCGATGCGATCGGCGATCGCAGTGTATTTATGGCTAACTTTCTAATAGCTTCTAGTTAAGAGAATCTTAACCCTTTAAGTCATTGGTCATATCTACAATAGGTTGTTCACTTTCGGTACTTAAAGTTTTAACGTTTTTTTCACCAGTTGCCATCAGTTTTTTCAAGTCAACCATCCGAATTGTTTGATCCTCATAGGTTTTCCAGTAATAACGTAAATTGTGCGGATCACGGGCTGAAGTAAACATAGTATAATCCGTTTCATGTCCTGCTCGTGCAACTCCCACAGGAATATCAAAGTTATTTAAGATATGAAATACCTGTTCAATTCCTTCTTCAATAGTAGTTGAGGGGATTGCTGTTTGACTGAAAACAGTAGCACGAACAAACCGAGCCGGAGGCGTAAAATCACCCGGCATTCCTAACATTCCAGTCCCTTGACCGAATTGTGAGAAGGTTTCACCAGCGATCTCGATGGAGGGTACATTGCGAGGATCAAGGGCTATATAGTTACGAAGATTGGTCATGTGCCAATCAAAAGTAGGAGAATTGGTTATTATCCCAAGGGGATTGTCATGAACGATTAATTTACCCTCAACTGGTTCAATCACAATACTTTTTCCTGTCCTGTCATAAACGATATAGTGAACTGTCAAAGGATCAAAGGGAAGGGGTTTTCCTGCCTCATCGTTAGGGATTGAGCGAAAGACCACAACCTCTTTATTGGCAATTGCCTTTTTGACTTGATCAACATCGGTAAATTTAGATAGAATCCACCTCGGGAAATCTTGAGGTCCCATTCCTTTACTAATATCTTCTTCGGAAGCTGTAGATTCTGTAGATTCTTCAGGTAAAATTTGATATTGAGCATAGGAAGGAAAAAAGAACACACCTAAAGCTAATCCTTCTTCGTTAATGCCATCAAAACAATTAATATCTTCAAATTGGACAAGACTACCCATACTTTTGGCCCAAGCTGCAAGAATGGCGTAGTCAGATTTATAGGACATTCCAACTGTTTTAAATCCATTCCCCATTTTGCATTGAAAAGACTCACCTGCGGGTATATAGACAATATCTGTATCGACTTCGACCCCAAATTCAAGGGTTCGACCATGAACAAATTGCTTAGTTTCTCCTGTGAGAGGATTACCAATTTGTAATTTAATTCCGGTACACATCACATTAATTCTCCTAAAAGTGGATTAAGCGAATAAATGAGATCGCCCCCTCGCAGCTAGGTCAAGCAACAGCCCAACCCAACCCCAAAGGCGATTGAAAACAACAATACATCGTACCCCCCCCCGCCCCTGCAACTGTATCCTACGCTACAATTTAATAAATCTTTACATTCTTCTCCCTGACTAGGGATTCACAGCAGAAAATGAAGTCTGCGTCCCCAGAATGCCTGATGGGACAGAATTGATTGTCACTCGCAGCCCCCCGGTGAACTCCAACGGTGTCATCACCCTGACTAACCGCCACCTCCCCCAACTGAAATGGCAGGAAAGCCTCTTAATAGCTCGTCCTGTCAATCAATTTCGGGACTTTTTTCCCGAAGTTAACAATCAGAATCTTACGGAAATTGCGATCGAAATCAAGGAAACCTACAATGATTATTTAAAGTCAGCGCGATCGCTTGAAGACCTGAAAAACCGGCATCCCGAACTGAGAGAACCCTATATCGAGGTAACATCAGCGAAAAGTCAGAGAACGATTTACCTGACACGGCTAGATCGGTTTGGGACTTTAGAATCGGTTTTTTTTAGTCAAGATAAGCAGTTTCCCGTTGATTTACAGCTTGTTAACAACAAGATTGACCGAGAGATTCCTAATTCTCTTTTGGCTGTAGCAACGCTCGATTTAGAAGGGAAATCAGTGGAGCAACCAATTGGCGCGATCGCCTTATCCTCGGTAGAGGAATACAACCTGAAAGCAGGAATAAATATGTAGAGATGGTGCGTCAAGAACACCCTGAAAGTGAAAGACAGCAATTAGCGGCGGCTCTCTGACATCATGCTCATACCAGGGGTCATCAGTCATCAGTTATCAGATTTGCGTTTTCAGTCCACTGATAACTGAAAATACTCCCCAACTCCCACTCGGCAATAACTACTGGCAGCCAGAAATACGTTGGTTACTTATCATGCTTTGTGCTTTTTGTCAAAAAAACTTTTTTTTTGTAATAAAACTACACAAAAAAAAGATCATCGTTGTGGGTGAAATTGACTCATTTACCCGTCTTAATTAGGATTACCTTGTAGGTGTGACAAGGGTTTCAACCATTGCTACCCAAAAAAGCACAGAATGACCCATTGTGAAATTCTATCAAATCGCTGTAACCATTGGAACATCGTCGTTAAATAAAAATCTTTCTCAATTAATTCTTAAGAATTTGTAAATATTGCGAAATGTTAATTTAAATATTCTCAAGCTTTTGGAGTTAGTAGATAATTTTTGCTTATCTTTGTCGAAAAATAGAACTCCTGCAAAAATCCAACACCTACCATTAGGTTAGAAGTCAGGAGTCAGGAGACAGGTTTTAGGTTTTGGGGGTTGGGGTTTTGGGGTTTTAGTTCAATTTCCCCACTTCCCCCCTCCCCACTTCCCCATTCCCCCACTTCCCCATTCCCCCACACCCTACACCCCACATCCCACACCCCACACCCCAATTCGTATGAGAGATTCCCTATCAAGCCGTCTAAGAGTACAACAACACTGCCTCAATCAAGTTAAATTAGCCGTGAGAAAGCAGGGCTTTAGCAGTCAACGCTCCTTAGCCAAAGAAGCTGAATTTAGTCTGGCTACTGTCAGCAACTTCCTGACTGGTAAACCGTTAGAACAAGCCACTTTTGAACAAATTTGTCGTCGATTATGCCTCGACTGGCAAGAAATAGCTGCCCTGAATTTTCAGCTAACAGCACCCCCTCAAGACAAAATTCCGGTTAATTCGGCAGCCAAGAGCGAAAAATTGGACACATTACCCCCCTATCCTAATGGAGCAGTTCCCCTTGGTTCCCCATTTTATTTAGAACGTCTTCCCCTCGAAGAACAGATCAGGCAGGAAATCAAGAAACCGGGGGCTTTAGTGCGGATAAAAGCCCCGAAAGAAATGGGCAAAACATCCCTACTTTTGAGAATGCTCGATTTTGCCAAACAGCAAGGCTACCGCACGGTGAGTTTGAACCTAGAACAGGTGGACCAGGCCATTTTGGCTGATTTAAACCAATTTTTGCGCTGGTTGTGTGCCAATGCCGCCCGTCAACTACAGTTAAAACCGCAATTAGATGAGTATTGGGATGAGGATTTAGGCAGCAAGATTAGCTGTACGGTTTACATTCAAGACTATCTCCTGGAATCGATTACCGCCCCCATTGTCCTCGCTCTCGATGAACTTAATCAGATATTTGAACATCCCCAAGTGGCCAAGGATTTTTTACCGCTGCTGCGTTCTTGGTACGAAGAAGCCAAAACCCTACCTATTTGGCAAAAACTCCGTCTTATCGTCGTCCATTCCACAGAAATTTATGTTCCCCTGCAGCTCAATCAATCGCCCTTTAACGTGGGATTCCCCGCACAGCTAAGTCATTTTAGTCTTGAGGAGGTATTAAAATTAGCCCAACGTTATCAACTCACCTGGGAAAATCAGGAAAAAGTCAAACAACTGATGGAGCTAGTAGGAGGACACCCAGCTTTGGTACAAACCGCCCTCTACTATCTCAGTCGGGAGGAAATAACCATGACGCAAATATTAACCACTGCCACCTCCCTCACGGGGATCTATGCCCATCATCTGCGGCGCCATTGGGCGGTATTAGAACAACAACCGGAACTAGCGAAAGCCCTCGATCGGGTGATGAGCGCCGTGGAACCAGTACAATTAGACCCAATTCTCGCTTACAAACTCAGCAGTATGGGGCTACTCAAACAATCGGGAGATAAAGTAGTACCCGGCTATGAATTGTATCGACGCTATTTTTTAGAAGTGAAATCCTCTATCAGTTATCAGTAAACAGTAATCAGTTATCAGTGAAAGGCAGGGTGTGGGGTGTGGGGAAGTGGGGGAATGGGGAAGTGGGGAAGTGGGGAAATTGAACTAAAACCCCAAAACCCCAAAACCCCAACACCTAAAACCTATCTCCTGTCTCCTGCCTCCTAAATACTGGCTCCCGGCTCCTATCTCCTGACGACCGACGACCGGCTACTAACCCCACCAACACACTTTTTCAGCAAACCCTACTTATGAATATGTCAATCAAAGATACTGTCCAAAATACTGTCAACGTTAGTAATTTTAGTCGCTCGCAACTCGGTCGGCCGGATGAGAACAATTTATATCAGGCAGTCGCCACAATTACCGAGGGACATTGGCCGGAAAATCTGTCGGGATACGTTTTTATCGTCTGTCCTTTTCATAGAAAAAATGACCGTCATTTGTTCTCTGGCGAAGGTGTAATTATTAAATGGGACTTGCAAGGGAAAAATAATCAAGTTAACGTTTACAGTAAAAAACTAAAAACTTGGGATAGTTTCTGGCGAAAAATTTTACCGATATTTAATATTAGTCAAGCCACTTTTCCCGCCGTGGTCAGCATTTTAGGTTCTTCGGAAATAGCGAATACTGCTATGGTTAAACTAGAAAAAGTTTCCGAAGATAAACAAATAGAAGAAACCAGATTAATTCTCACTGCCGATGCGGGACGTTACTGGGAAGTGGACCCCGTTTCCCTTGATACTATCACTCCGATTGGTTATTTTGACCAACATCTTGTTTCCGTGCCTTTATCTTTTTTCCCAGTCCTAGAAAATACCGCTCACCCCTTCTACGACAAAAAGACCCAAGAATTTATCACCTGTGAATTAAAGCTAAAACTTGTATCGGGAGGTATGTTAAAAGATTTAGATAAATCGGTGTATATTGTGCTTTGGGATCAAAAAAAACAACTTAAACCCTGGAAACTACAGGGAACTATCCTCGATGGTAGTCCCCATTCGGTCATCGTCACCGAAGATTATATCATGATTCCCGATATGCCCTTTCAGATGGGAGTGGCCAAACTATTAGGTATCAGAATCAGGCCCGAAGAAACCTATCCGAAAACTCAAATTTATCTGGTTAAACGTCAAGACCTCAAGGAAGAAGAAACCACCGTTCCCTCGCGATTAATTACCTTCAATGGCGACAGTTATCACTTCCTTTGTAATTACCATAGTACCAACGGTCAAATTCAGATTGTGGCCATCCAAAATGCCACTATTAGTTTAACCGAAGCGATCGAAAAAGACGATATCCAACATTTTACCGGTCAGAGTTATCCCCCCGAATACCACGGCATCCCCTGGATGTTTTCCTTTGATGTCGGAGTGCTGCGCAAAGTGGTTATCGAAGATGCCAGGGTGATGAGCGAACAAGCTTTCATCCATCCGGGTTGGTTCTGTACCAGTCTCTACACCGCCGACCCCCGGGAATCGGAACAGGGATACAGTGCCGTTTATCAAATCTATCTCGGTTATGTGCGCGAATTAATTTGTCGTCGTCAGTATATGGATTGTCGCGACCAAAGCAATCGCATCCTCAGCGATGCCGAACTTCCCTGTCATGACTTGCCCTCGGTATTAGCCAAGGTTCCCTTTGATAAGGATTGGAATCAGTTAACTGAACAGATTAGCCAAGAAAAAAATGCCAGTGATACTCATGTATCACATTTAGGTCGGGGACTACTGGATTTTTATGTTTGTCCTGATGGCTATATTTTAGATAGCATTCAGTTTATTCCCCAAGAACAGGCCTATCTATTGACGACGGTTTTAACCCCGACCAAAGCATTAGAAGCCTGGTTATTTAACCCTGACAATCTCAAGGACGGACCGATTGCTAAACTGAGCTTACCTGAAGATGTTCACTTTGGTTTGACCTTGCATTCCGAGTATTTCGAGCAGGTGGTCTCTTCTCCCCGTCCTTCCGTCTCACAGGTAAATCGAGTTCTGTCAGCCTTGCGGAGTCTGGTCTTGGTTCCCGTAGAATTTTTCTTGGGGAGACCCGCAGCTATTTACAATCGCCAAGTAAAAAAATGATTGTTCTCAACGGATACGACATTCTTGCCCAAGTTTACGAAAGCGTTAACTCGGAAGTCTATCGGGCCATTCGCACCGTCGATAATCAACCGGTTATGCTCAAAATCCTCAAGCAAGAATATCCCACCACCCAACAACTAACCCACTACAAACAGGAGTATAAAACCATCTGCGGTCTGAACTTCGAGGGGGCGATTAAAGCCTATGGTTTAGAAACCTACCGCAGAACTCCCGTGATTATTTTGGAAGATTTCGGGGGTGTATCCTTAAAAAAATGGCTAGGGGGCAAAACCCTAGCCTTAAGGGACTTTTTAAGCCTTGCACTCCGAATAGTGGCTAATTTAGAGAAAATTCACAACGCCAAGGTTATTCACAAAGATATTAATCCTGCCAATATAGTTCTTAACCCCGAAACCGGACAGATTAAAATCATCGATTTTGGCATTGCCAGCGTCCTGCAGCGGGAAAATCCGGGGCTAAAAAATCCCAACGTCCTCGAGGGGACTTTAGCCTATATTTCTCCCGAACAAACCGGACGGATGAATCGCAGTCTCGATTACCGCACGGATTTTTATTCTTTGGGCGTTAGCTTCTATGAACTGCTCACCGGACAATTACCTTTTCCAGCTAACGATGCTTTGGAATTAGTTCACTGTCATCTGGCTAAACAACCTTTGGAGATTAATAGTCTCGTCAGGGAGAAAATTCCCCCAGTGGTGGAAGCAATCATCAGGAAACTGATGGCTAAAACCCCCGAGGAACGATACCAAAGTGCCTACGGTATTCGAGCAGATTTAGAGGAATGTTTGAGACAACTGGAAACAACGGGTAAAATTGAGGATTTTGTCATCGCTAGGCAAGACCTAGCCAATCAGTTCCAAATTCCCCAAAAACTCTACGGTAGGGAGGCAGAAATCGCCACTCTCCTCACTGCTTTTCAACGGGTAGCCACCGCAGCTAAAAACTACTCTCACACCGAACTGATGCTAGTTACGGGTTATTCTGGCATGGGTAAAACCACCCTAGTTAGGGAAATTTATCAGCCAATTACTGAAAAACGCGGCTTTTTTATCTCTGGTAAATTTGACCAGTTTCAGCGCGATATTCCCTATGCTGCCGTGATTAGCGCTTTGACTAATCTGGTTAAGCAACTTTTGGGGGAAAGTCAGCCACAACTGCAACTATGGCGACAAAAACTCCTAAAGTCTTTGGGGGCGAATGCACGGGTTATTATTGATGTGATTCCCCAACTAGAATTAATTATCGGTCCACAACCAGAGGTGTTACAATTAGGAGCGATCGCTACTCAAAATCGCTTTAATTTAGTCTTTAAAAATTTTATTCGGGTCTTTTGTTCCCCAGAACATCCCCTGGTCATCTTTCTCGATGATTTACAATGGGCAGACTTGGCTAGTCTCCAGTTGATAGAATTAATTATGCTCGATGGCGATATGGACTATTTGTTTTTAATTGGCTCCTATCGCAGTAATGAAATTAATTCCACCCACCCCCTAACCGCTACCCTCGATAAATTAGAGCAGGGGGGCATAATTATCAATCAAGTTATTTTAAGACCTCTGGGTCCTGCACAGGTCAATCAGTTAATTGCCGACACCTTAAATCATTCACCAGAATATGTGCAATCTTTGTCCGCTTTAGTCTGGCAAAAAACCCACGGTAATCCTTTTTTTGTCAATGAATTTCTCAAAACTATCTACTGGGAAAATTTGCTATTTTTCCAACCAGGGGAGCAAACAACCACTAAAACCGATAATAATAGGGGCTATTGGCAATGGCATCTCGGCCAAATTCAAAGGATTGGTAGTACCGATAATCTGATTCAATTTATGATGGGTAAAATGCAAAAATTACCTCTGGAAACCCAGGAAGTTTTAAGTTTAGCATCTTGTCTTGGCTCAGAATTTAATTTAAATACTCTAGCAGTAATCTCTGAAAAATCACCTCCAGAACTTTTACCAATTTTAACTTCTAGTAGCGAAGCTGGTTTAATTATTCCCCTCTCAGAATTAGATGAACAATTACTGATTCAAGAATATAAATTTGCTCATGATCGTATTCAACAAGGAGCTTACGCTCTCATCGAAGACAGCCAAAAATCTTTAATTCATCTAAAAATTGGTCGCCTACTTTGGCAGCATAGTTCTGTCAACGAATTATCGGAAAAGATTTTTAAAATAGTCGATCATCTCAATCTTGGTTATCAAATAATCAGTGAGGAAAAAGAACGAGAGTTAGTGGCTAACTTGAATTTACTAGCAGCCCAAAAAGCAAAAGCTGCTAATGCCCAAACTGGAGCTTTAAAATATATTAAAATTGCTCAAAAACTTCTCGAAAAATCAAGCTGGGAAAATAACTATCAACTGACTTTAAATATTTATTCTGAAGCCACAGAAATCGCCTATTTAAGTGGGGATTTTGAGCAGATGCAGTGCTGGGCTAATCTCGTATTAAAACAGGCAAAAACCACCCTAGATAAAATCAAAGTTTATGAAGTCATCATCGAAGCTTATCACGCCCAAAATCAAGAACTAAAAGCGGTACAAATTGGCTTATCTGTTCTAAAAAGCTTAGATTTCGAGATTCCTGAATCCTTACAATCATCAGATATCCAGGAAGAACTCACTAAAACTCGGCAAAAATTAGCGGGTAAAAATATCGAAGATTTAACTAATTTACCGCCGATAAATGAAGAAGAAAAATTAGCAATAATGAAGATAGCGGCTGCCATATTTTCTCCTGTTTTTATTGCCGCCCCGCATCTCTTACCTGTCCTAGTATCAAAACAGGTTAACTTATCAATTCAGTACGGCAATAGTTATCTAGCGGCTTTTACTTATGTTAATTATGGCTTAATTCTTTGTGGTCTTTTAGAAGATTGGGAAACGGGTTATCAATTTGGAAAATTGGCTTTAAACATTGCCGATAAATTTCATGCCAAAGCCCTAATGCCGAAAATAATTGCCGTCTTTTCCACCACTATTAGTATCTGGAAAGAACCGATTAAAAATTCCCTGTCCTTGTTAAAATCTTCCTATCAAACTGGTTTAGAAATGGGGGATCTCTACTACGGAACAACCTGCGCCTATCTTTACTGTTTTCATTCCGCCTTTATCGGACAGGAATTAACAGAATTAGACCGAGAAATAGCTAACTATGATCTGGCTTTTGTTAAGCTCAAACAAGAAAACACCCGCAACTATCTAAAAATCTACGGACAAACAGTTTTAAATCTGCTGGGGCGCTCGGAAAATCCCAGCCGTTTAGAAGGAAAATACTATCAAGAAACTGTTATGTTACCGTACCATCTAGAGGCTAATGATCTCTATGGTCTCTGTGCTTTATTTGTTAATAAATTATACCTTTGTTATCTATTCGGACAGTACGAACAAGCCATTGAAAATGCTAACCAAGCCCAAAATTATCTAGGGGGAGCTACCGCTACTTTATTGATTTCTCTGCATAATTTCTATGATTCCCTCGCCCATTTAGCTATTTATAATCATCTGGATAATGACCAAAAACAGCAAGTATTAGAACGGGTGAAGAATAATCAGAAAAAGCAACAGGAATGGGCTAATCAAGCACCCCAGAACTATCTCCATAAATTTTATTTAGTGGAAGCGGAAAAGGATCGAGTGCAGCAATCCTATCTAGAAGCCATAGAAAACTACGATTTAGCCATTGCTAAAGCCAAGGAAAATGAAGACATTAATGAAGAAGCACTAGCTAACGAACTAGCGGCGAAATTCTATCTCGATTGGGGTAAAGTAAAAATTGCCAAAACCTACATCAATGAAGCTGCTTATCTCTATTCTCTTTGGGGAGCAACCGCTAAAGTCAAAGATATAGAAAGCCGCTATTCTCAGTTAATGGTCAATAATTATGGTTCCAATTCCCTGACCGAAACCACGAGAACTACCACCAGAAAAAATTCAGCCAGTCATGCGGGAGAACTGTTAGATTTAGCCACGATTATGAAGGCATCCCAAGCCATTTCTAGCGAGATAGTTTTAGATAAATTACTCGCCACCCTGATGAAAATTCTCATCGAAAATGCTGGGGCGCAGCTGGGCTATCTTATCCTAGAAAGCGGCGGACAATTATCGATTGAAGCCTCCGGTTCAGTGCAGGAAGATAGGGTGACAGTCTTTAAATCTAATGCCATCGAAGAACATCTTCCCGTCTCAATTATTAACTATGTAGCCCGGAGCGGTCAAACCGTTCTTAATAACGATGCCGCCCATCAGGGCAATTTTAGCAACGATCCCTATATAAAAACCCATCAAACCAAATCGCTGCTCTGCACACCCCTCCTCGACCAAGGACAACTGCGGGGAATTGTCTATCTAGAAAATAATCTCACCGTCGGGGCTTTTACCCAAGAAAGATTGGAAGTGCTGCAACTGCTCTCCAGCCAAGCTGCCATCGCAATTACTAACGCCAAACTCTACGCCGAAATTAAAGCCAAACAGAGACAACTAGCGCAATTTTTAGAAGCCATGCCGGTGGGGGTATTCGTCCTCGATGCCGACAGTCAACCCTATTATGCCAATCAAACCGCCCAAGAGATTTTAGGAAAAGGGATAGTTAATATCACCACGGCTAATCAGTTGGGGAAAACCTATCAGTTATATCAAGCTGGAACCGATCGATTGTATCCCACCGAAGACCAGCCGATTGTGCGAGCTTTAAGGGGGGAAAAAAACACGATGGATGATCTAGAAATTCACCAAGGAGAGAAGATTATTCCCCTAGAAGTGTATGCCACGCCCGTTTTTGACGAAAAAGGGGAAATTATCTATGCGATCACCGCTTTTACCGATATTAGCGAACGAAAACAGGCGGAAGCGGAACGGATTCGCTTTACCGAAGAATTAGCCGAGTATAGCCGCACCCTAGAACAGAAAGTGCAGCAGCGCACCCTAGAACTCAGCCAAACCCTAGAAATTCTCAAGGCCACCCAAGCAGAATTACTGTTTGAAAATGAACTGCTCAGAAGTAGCGAAGAATCTAGCACCTTTGACTACCAAGTGGGGGGCAGTTTGCCCATGGATGCCCCCACCTACGTGGTCCGCGCCGCCGACCGTTATCTCTATAAAGCCCTCAAACGCGGCGATTTTTGCTATGTTCTCAATCCCCGTCAAATGGGTAAGTCTAGTTTAATGGTACGCATGATCGATCACCTCCAACACGAGGGCATCTGTTGCGCTCCCATTGATTTAACCCGTATCGGCAGCGAAAATGTCACTCCCGACCAATGGTACAAGGGGATAGCCTTCGAGTTAGGGCGACGTTTTGGCCTGCTCAAAAGGGTTAATCTGAAAGCTTGGTGGCAAGAACGGGAAGATGTCTCGGCAGTGCAGCGCTTGGGCGAATTTATTGAAGAAGTGTTATTGCTGGAAGTGGGGATAATGGAAGGTTCTCCCCCGAAACCGATCGCGATTTTTATCGATGAAATCGATAGCGTTTTGGGCTTAAATTTTGCGGTTAATGACTTTTTTGCCCTGATTCGTTCCTGCTATAACCAGCGCAGTTTTAACCCGCTCTATCGACGTTTGACCTTCGCTTTCTTCGGTGTTGTCACCCCCTCCGATTTAATTACCGACCACCAAATCACTCCTTTTAATATCGGTCATTCGATTCAATTGGAGGGTTTTAAGGAACACGAAGCCCAGCCTTTACTGCGCGGATTGGCCGAGAAAGTTAGTAACCCGCAAACTGTCTTAAAAGAAGTCTTTGCTTGGACAAACGGTCAACCTTTTCTGACCCAAAAACTCTGTCAGTTAATTCGCACCGCTGCCTCACCGATTCCCCCCAATGGTGAGGCCCTCTGGATTGAGGACTTAGTACAGAAGAAGATCATTGACAATTGGGAGGCTCAGGATGAACCGGAACATCTGCGGACTATTCGCGATCGGCTCCTCAACAGTCATCGCTCCCAGTTGCTCCTGAGACTCTATGAACGGATTTTAAGGGAAAAAGAGGTGATTGCCAAGGATAGCCCCCCAGAAAAAGAGTTACTTTTATCAGGGTTAGTGATCAAAGATCAAGGCCGGCTGCAAGTCCATAATCCCATCTATCAAGCAATCTTTAACCTCCATTGGCTGGGCTGGGCAAAATCAACCTAACTCCCCCGTCATCACCCCGGCAATTTGTCGGTCTAACTGTTCTAAATTTTCCGCCGGTTCAAGGCAGCATAACCCTTGACAAATTAACCCAAATGTGCTAGGGGGCAAACTGGCATCGACTCGATACACCGCAGTGGGCAAATAGCGACTTAACAGCCGCTCGATCGAGCTTTCCGGGGCGCGCAGACAGAAACCGTGACGATAGTGATCGAGAGCGACAAATAAACTGGGGCAAGCGGTGGGGGACTGTTCTAGGATGGTACTAAAAGATTGCAAGGCCTTTTCGGCCCGATCGAGATATTCTAGATTTTCCGTCAATCGCGACAGACGCAATAAATTAGCGATCGCAATTCCGTTAGCCGAAGGGGTGGCATTATCCGTATAACCTCGCTCCCGCACGATCAGATCGAGACTATGATCGGACGCAGTATTAAAATATCCCCCCTCATCCTCGGCCCAAAACCAGCGATCAAATTCCCCCTGTAGATCGATAGCCGCCTCTAACCAGCGAGTTTCTTGGGGTTTAGCGGTTTGCAGGTCGAGCAAAGCCTTAATAAAATAGGCAAAATCCTCCGATTGGGCTAAAACCGAGGCCTGACCCTGATAATTCAAGCGCTGAAAACGTCCATCTAACCACTGATGCTTGAGAATAAACTCGGCCGCTTGAGCGGCCATTTGCCAGTACAAAGGTTCGCCAAAGACGGCAAAGGCCCGGGCCAAACCGGAAATCATCAAACTATTCCAAGCGACGATCATTTTCGTATCCGTTACCGCCGGAATCCGTCCCGGCCAAGAGACGGTTTTCGCCTCCTGATTGTCTCTGGCTGGGGGAAAAAGAGCTAATTGGGCTTGAGAACTGCCATAACGCCGAATAAATAACTTATCGAGCATATTTTCTATCTCCTTCCCTAATTCTCCCCCTTGCCGACGTTGCAGCACATTACGACCCTCAAAATTACCCTCGGCAGTGACGGTAAAATTAGCCTGCAGCACCCCCAATTCCTCGGTCGAGAGATAATCCCTTAACTCCAGATCCGACCAGACATAAAAGGCCCCTTCCTCCGGTTCCCCATCCGTGGCCTTCTCAAAACTATCGGCATCTTGGGCCGCATAAAAATAACCTTCTGGGGCGGTCATTTCCCGTTTTAGCCAGTTAACCGTGCCTTTAATCCCTCTCTCAAAGGCCGCCTCTCGATCACCCGCACTCCACAAATTGGCTAAATATTCGACAATTTGCCCGTTATCGTAGAGCATTTTTTCAAAATGGGGAACTGTCCACGTCGAATCCACCGTATAACGATGGAATCCTCCCCCCACATGGTCATAGATTCCCCCTAGGGCCAGATCTTCCCCCCGTTGATAGGCCGCTTGTCGGAGGGAATCGTCCCAATCGTCACCAAAGCGATTGCCCTGCAAAGCCAGATGAGAATATGGAATCATCGGAAAACTAGGCCGACCGTAGTTATTGGGATTAACCCGAATCACCGCCGTATTTTTCTCGATTCCTGTGGCTAAAAGGGAAGGAGCGGCTAAATTGGTCTCTGCTCGGGGTAAAATAGCCGATTGACGCAGTGCGCCCAGCATTTCGGCCGTAAATTTGCTTAATTTCTCCTTTTCTTCGTCATAATAGCGACGTACCGATTGCAACACTTGCAGAAAACCGGGCCGGTTAAAGCGCGGTTGCACGGGAAAATAGGTGCCACCATAGAAGGGAATTAAACTATCGGGTGTTAGGAAGACATTCAGCGGCCAACCCCCTTGACCGACCATCATCTGCAATGCTTGCATATAGATACTATCGATGTCCGGTCTTTCCTCGCGATCAACTTTGATCGGCAAAAAATACTGATTGAGATAATCGGCAATGGCCCGATCGGAAAAAGCTTCTCCTTCCATAACCGTACACCAATGACAGCTAGAATAACCGATCGACAGAAAGATCGGTTTATCTTCTCTCCTGGCAATTTCTAGGGCGCTGTCACACCAATACCACCAATCGATCGGGTTTTCGGCGTGTTTTCGCAGGTAAAGACTTTCAGATTCAGCCAGATGATTAGCCATGGGAAAAGGGGAATTTTTGCTCTTGCCGCTTATCAGTTTAAGCTAATTAGAGACTAACCGGAATCAAGCTTCCCCTCATGCTGAAAACTTCGATCGCCCTAGGATTTTTTCTCACTCAATCTTTGCCCCTTAATCCGCAAGTGCAGGGGGTGGCTAATCATTTAATTGGGGTTATGGATACGACGCAACAAGCGCAGACTAACCCCCGCGTTGCTAAGGTGCAAATGACTACCTGTGCCGTGAATTTTTCCCCCAAACAGGATAGTATTTATCTTTATCAAGAACAGGCGATCATCGATCGCTTAAATCAACCCTATCGTCAAAGAATTTTAGTCATTCAACCTAGCCCCGATAATTCCACTGTGGAATCAAAAGCTTATAAGTTAAATAATGCCGCTAACTTTATTAATTTTTGTAACAAAGACTTGACAGAAAGAAGATTAAATGTATCAGATTTGGCTGAGTCGGTGTGTACTGTATTTTTAAAACCGATAGCGGGGGGGTATCGGGGAGAAACTCCCCCCCAGGGTTGTCCCACGAATGCCAGAGGTGCGGTGAAAATAACTAATACAATTATTCTACATTCCCAGGGCATGGATACCAGCGATCGAGGTTATGATAGCCTTGGTCGGCAGGTATGGGGAGCGCAGGATAATGTCTATCAATTTCGCTGGCAAAAACCCTAAAATCGGCTTTCTTGTTTCATTAATGCCACATCGGCAGCAAAATAGGTCAAAATCAAATCGGCCCCCGCTCGTTTCATACTGATTAAAGTTTCCAAAATCAGGCTTTTTTCGTCAATCCAGCCCTGTTTTGCCGCCGCTTTAATCATTGCGTATTCACCACTGACGTTGTAAGCGGCGACGGGAAGATGGCTACTATCGCGCAGACGACGGATAATATCGAGGTAGGCGAGAGCGGGCTTAACCATAATAATATCTGCCCCTTCTGTTATGTCTAAACTGGCTTCCCGTAAGGCTTCCCGACTATTAGCCCCATCCATTTGATAGGTTTTCTTATCACCAAATTTTGGTGCTGATTCTAAGGCATCTCGGAAGGGACCATAATAAGCAGAGGCATATTTAGCCGTATAAGCGAGAATTCCCACATCCAGATAGCCAGCCGCATCTAAAGCTCGACGGATCGCCCCGACCCTACCATCCATCATATCGGAAGGGGCGACGAAATTAGCCCCGGCTGCCGCTTGCGAGAGCGACATTTTCACTAAAACTTCCAGGGTTTCATCGTTGAGAATTTTACCGTCCTCCACAATACCATCATGACCATAAATCGAAAAAGGATCGAGGGCAACATCGGTAATAATAATTATTTCAGGGACTTCTTTTTTAATCGCTTTCACCGTTCTTGGCACTAAACCATCGGGATTATAACTTTCTCTACCGAAATTATCTTTTTTATCTTCGGCAATCAGGGGGAAAAGAGCGATGGCATTAATGCCTAAATTATAAGCATTAACCACTTCTTTGAGCAATAAATCAAGGGAATAACGATAACAATCGGGCATAGAAGGAATAGCCACCTTTTGATTTTCTCCCTCCATGATAAAGAGGGGATAAATCAAGTCATTAACGGTTAATTCAGTTTCACGAACAAGACGGCGAATCGCTGGAGTATAACGAAGACGACGGGGACGAATCAGCATGATAAGTAGTTGAACAAAAGTAAAGTTAACCGTGGGGTAAGGATTCAGGAGTCAGGAGTCGGTCGTCAGTAAGAATTGCGGCAATTTACATTTCTTAAGATAGACAACAGAATTTATGTCCGACTACTTAACAGCGCGTCAAAAATAAAAAGTAAACAGTAAATAGCTGGTTTTGCTCTAGTTTTTTGCTTAGGAAAAAACCGGGGATAGGACGATCAAATAATCCTGATCCCCCTGACTAATTAGTGAAAATCGGGACTATGACGAATCAAACTCATAAACTCTTGACGAGTCTTAGCAGAATCGGCAAAAATACCGCGCACGGCACTCGTAGAAGTCCAAGAACCGGGTTTTTCAACCCCGCGCATTACCATACACATATGAGTCGCTTCAATCACCACAGCTACCCCTTGAGGTTGTAGTAATCCTTGCAAAGCATCGGCAATTTGTGCGGTTAAACGTTCCTGCACTTGCAGTCGTCTGGCGTACATTTCACAGATGCGGGCAATTTTCGATAAACCGATCACTTTCCCGTTAGGAATATAGGCAACATGAGCGCGGCCGATTATCGGTAAAATATGGTGTTCACAGGAGCTAAACATATCGATGTCTCGGATTAAAACCATCTCGTTAGCATTCTCGTGAAAAACTGCCCCATTCAGCAATTCATCCAGGGATTGCTGATAACCAGAAGTGAGAAATTTTAGGGCTTTTACTACTCGTTTAGGAGTGTCTCGTAAACCTTCGCGATCGGGATCTTCTCCTAATCCTAACAGCAGTGTTCTTACCGCTTGCATCATCTCGGCTTCCGATACCGGCGATTTAGGTTCGGTAATCACTTCGGGAAAGTGATTGTAGTCATCATTGTCGAAAATTGCTTTGGACTTAGCTAAGGTCATAGATATTTTTACAGACTCCAATAGTTAATTGATCGGCAAAGTTTTCTGATTTTACCAATTGTCAATAAATACCCTTTGCTAGAGTATTTATTTTTCTGGGCATCTAGACGATAACTAATGAAAGCTATCGGTTTATTTCCTCGTCTTTGGGGTTATCTCTGGTGCGGAAACCTGGAAAAATTGATTTTCCTAGTCACCGAAAAAGTCTTGAGTATCTCCCTAGTTAATTGAGGGCAGAGTTCTACTGCATAATTAATTTATTTTGTCAAGTAGTTCATTTGTTTGTTAGGGTAGTTTTCCTAGAATGATAATCGTTATCATTTTAACAAAAAATTTAGATTTACCAACAAAAATTTTGTCGCCAGATAAAGATAGTCCCGTTAAGCTATTTAACTTATTTTGAAGATGTAGAGATATTTTGCGATTTTATCGCTTATATTCAGCAATATTACTGATTTTTTGGTATTCTTCCTCCGAGTATAAATCCGCCGGAGAAGCAAGGCGATCGAGAAAGAGGATTCCTTCCAGTTGACATCCTCGCCGCCCTAAAAGTGCGGCGATTCCTAAACCTCACGATTTAAGTTTCTGCTTCCACCACCGTCGCATACCACAGTTAAAAAACCATGTACCTGGACTTCCCCCGTATAAACATACTAGCTATGGCTAAAAGTCTTACAGAGCCTGAGTTCAAGCAATGAAATACTAATGAACTACTGGACACAAAATCCTGAAGTTCTTACGCCGATAGGGTTTGAGGCAAAAATTTTCAAATTTGACCTTTAGA
>NZ_JAPZSR010000160.1:0-4654 GCF_027531875.1 Microcystis sp. LE19-84.1B
GTTATCAGTTATCAGTTATCAGTTATCAGTTATCAGTTATCAGTTATCAGTTATCAGTTATCAGTTATCAGTTATCAGTTATCAGTTATCAGTTATCAGTTATCAGTTATCAGTTATCAGTTATCAGTTATCAGTTCATTAGACATATCCAAAAATTATAACTCAATCAGAGCTTGCTTTGATAACTTGTACTAATTAGTCGTTCGGCACTGAAATATATATCTGTCGTTGCCAATTCAATTTAACTGAAAAATATGGGTACATTAAAATCATTTTTATTTGGGTAAGTTTCTTGTCTAGAAAGAATTTTAGTCTTGAGTATAATATTAGGTAGAAGTCCACTGATTACTGTTCACTGATTACTGAAATGCTGAAGATAAATTTTTTCGTTGTGTTTGATCGATTGAAAAAAATCGACAATGGGACGAGGATAATTAACCCCTAAAATCACCCCATAACGCTTTTGTTCCTCTGGAGATAACTTATAAGGTTCGTGAATTTTATCGCCTTTTATTAGAGCTAATTCGGGCAACCAGTGACGTAAATAATCGCCTTTGGGATCATAATCTCTCGACTGTTTAGGGATATTAAAATAACGAAATCCCCTTGCGTCATTGCCGACACCAGCAGTGTAATTCCAATTACCCCAATTACTACAGACATCGTAATCAACTAATAATGACTCGAACCATTCTGCTCCCATACACCAATCAATACCGAGATTTTTGGTCAGAAAACTAGCGACATTTTGCCGGCCACGATTTGACATAAATCCTGTAGAGGCTAACTCTCTCATATTAGCATCTACAAGGGGATAACCAGTTTTTCCCTGACACCAGAGATTAAATCTTTCCCAATCTTCTAGCCAAGGTAAATTAAGTTCTTGCAAACCAGATTTATAGAAAATTTTATTCCCGTGTTTACTGCAAATAAATCGGAAAAAATCTCGCCATAATAATTCAAAAATCAGCCAATAGGTAGAGTCATTTTTTACTCTTGTTTGCTCATATTTTTGTACTTCCTCGTAGATATAACGGGGGGAAAGACAGCCAAAACTTAACCAAGCTGAGAACTTTGAGGAATAATTAGTCCCTAACATTTCATTGCGGGTTTCCTTATAGGTTTTTAAGGAATCACTATCCCAAATATATTCCTTAACCCGTGATTTTCCTGCCATTTCACCCCCTTGAAACGACAAAAAGCCTCGCCGGTCTAGAATGGGTTCTGTTAAGCCCAAATCGTTTAAACTAGGAAGATTTCCCCAATCTATTTTAGGTAATTTTGTCAACTTTTTCGGACTGGGATAAGTTGTTCTTATTTCCCAATGACGTTCTACTTGTTTACGAAAATTAGTAAATAATTCCGGTAGTTGATTAAGGGTAAAAGGTAAATCATCAGGATGATATAAAGTGGCTGTCCAAAAAGTTTTGATCTGCACGGGAACCCTAGATAAAGCCTTATTGACAGCTTTTTCTACCACTAATTCCTCTGCTGTTACCTCTTGATGATAATAAACCTTGGCTATCTGCAATTCTTGAACTAATTGCGGGATAATTTCTTCTGGTTTTCCCCATCGGATAATTAAATTACTGCCTAAACTTTCCAGAGATTGTCGCAAATCTGCTACGCTTTCTAATAAAAATTTAGCCCGGAACTTGCCAGTTTTTGGAAACCCGTAGGAAGTAAGACCAAATTGACGCTCATCAAAACAATAGAAGGGAATTATCTCTAATTGTTCTTGAATGGCTCGATAAATTGCCTCGTGATCGTGAACTCGCAGATCATTGCGATACCAAATTAAAACCCGCATTTAAGATCAATTACAAAGTGGATAAGTAAGTAGTTCTAATTAAATAGAAGATAGATTTTGGGTTCGATCCCCCCTGCCCCCCTTGATAAGGGGGGTGTCTGACAATTTTTAACACCTACCTACTTAACTGATAAATAGTAACTGGGATGGGATTTAATTATCTTTTGCCGTAGTAATGGCTATAGTAACGATAATTGTGGTCTTTCCGACTAACGTTATTAGCCACTAAACCTAACACGGAAATGTGGGATAATCTCAGATCTTCGAGCAGATTTTTCAGCACAAAGCGATCGGTTTTGCCCAATTTGGTGACGAGAATTAGGCCAGTGGCCATGGCGGCGAGAATTTTGGCATCGGCAAAAGCGGCGATCGGTGGTAGATCGTAGATAATTAGATCGAAAGCGTGGTCTTGCTGTAATTGCGAGATCATCTCCTGCATTCTCTGGGAAGAAAGCAAGCGGGTTGGATCTGGGGGAATTGGACCGGCGGTAAGAATCGATAAATTCTCGTAGCGGGGTAGGGATTGAATTGCCTCGTTCCAATCGAGACCCTCGGCGATGACATTACTAAGGCCGTGGTCGTTATCAAGATTAAGTCGATGGTGAATATCGGGTCGTCGCAGGTCGGCATCCACCAGCAAGACTTTTTGTCCCATACGAGCGGCAGCCTTAGCGATATTCATTGCCATGGTGGTTTTACCATCTGCTGGTGATACAGAACTAATCACGAGGGACTTGAGGGGGGAATCGGAACCGAGGAGGCGAATATTGGTGTTAAGAGTGTGGAAAGCTTCCGAGAAGGGGGAGAAATTATAGTAGGAGGGGTTTTCTTCGGCCGATTTTGGGGTAGTATTAGGGATAGTGATTTTGCGATCGCCGACTGTTAACTGGGGTAGGGCGGCGGTGATCACTTTTTCGATCGTACCGAGGTCTTTTTGCCAGGGAATTGCACCTAAGAGGGGTAGTTTAGTATCTTCTTTTAGTTCATCTGCACTATGATGAACAGGGTCTAATCTTTCAGCTAAAAAGGCCGCCCCTAAACCTAGTAACAGACCACCGATAACCCCTAAAGCCAGATTTCGCACGGGTTTAGGAGAAACGAATTCTTCCCCTACTTCTGGGGGGGAAATTAGTTGCCAAGGCACTACTTGTTGTGCCACTTTCAGTTGGAGTTTTTGTTGTTCCTCCAGAAAACGGCCGAGACTGGTGGTGGCGATTTCCAATTCTCGTTGCAAATCCGTATAACGACGGGCTAAAACCGCCAGATTTTTGACCGAGGCTTTCTGTTGTTCCAGGGACCGGGCAAGGGATTTTACCTTAATTTCTAGGGTTTGGCGACTGTTAGCGGCTTCCACCAATTGTTGGGTTAGTTCTACTCGCAGAGCGCTCTGAGATACCAAAGCCGGGGAATTACCCACTGTCTGGGGCAGTTTTTCCCCTAGGGTTCTCTGGGCCTCGTTTTGCAGTAGGGGCAGTAAATTGGCTCTTTTTTCCTCTAGGGTGGCGATTATCGGGCTATCTTTCGCAAAAACTGCCGATTGTTTCGCCAGTTCCACTTCCACTTCCTGCAGCTGCTTGAGCAAATCTTGATAACCGGGAGATTCACTCAGATAAGTGGCGATAATTGCTTGATTAGGGGCCAATCCCACCTGTTGCTGTAAAGCTTGATAGCGAGAGTTAATTTCGTTAAGGGCGACTTGGGCTGCTCGATAATCTTGTTCAGTAGTGGTTAACTGTTGTGATAAACGAGTCGCTTCTTTATCGGGATCGAGGAAATTGTATTGCTGCCGGAATTGCTGCATTTGTTTTTGTAGAGAATTAACTCGTTCCCGCAGCACGGGCAATTGTGCATTGACAAAATCTAACCCTTGATTAATTTCGGTCTTCCGTTCCTGAGAACTATAGTTTAGGTAATGACGGGCTAAATTATCTAAAACCAGCTTAATTTTTTCCGGTTCCGCATCTTGATAGGAAATTTCTAAAACTTTCGTATCTTTTAATTGACTAATTTCGAGATCAGATTTGCCAGTTTTACTAATTAAATCACTGTAGGTAAAGTCGGGATACTTAGGAGTTATTTTACTAAGGATGGGGTTAAGGAGTTGAGGACTTTTCAAGACAGCGATTTGGGTGTCATAATCAATGTCTTCACCCCCTAACTGAGGCAGGATATCTTGGGCTGCCAGCCTGGAAGAACTTTTATTTTCCTCAATCGGTTGACCGATGAGCAGCAGGAATTTACCCTGATAGATAGGGGTTTTTAAGAAAGTCCAAGCAGCGATCGCCCCCGTCAACCCTAGGGTGATGCCAGCGATTATCCACCAGCGATGCTTGACGACAGAAAGGATTTGACGCAGGTTGAGTTCCTCTTCTTCCTGCGTCGGGGAGGGGATAAAAGCCGGTTGAGCAAAAACTGGTAGATTTGCTTGACTTTGGGTTTTCAAAGCCCCGTTTTGTTGGTTGTTCATCGCCCCGTTTTGTTGGTTGTTCATCATTAATCAAATATTCAAGGGATAACTCTATTAAAAGATTTTGCGGTGGCAATCTGGCTCGATCAATCACCGCTTAATCATAACACCGTGCTACGATGATAACTCTAGTTTTTCCAGAACTGCCAATTTTTGTCCCGCCTCGTCTTATGGTTAAGCTTGCTGATAATTCTACCCAGCGTTCAGAAAATCGATTATTAAAAAAGGAGAAAAGCCAGCCTTGACATCCTCGCCGCCCTAAAAGTGCGGCGATTCCTAAACCTCACGATTTAAGTTTCTGCTTCCACCACCGTCGCATACCACAGTTAAAAAACCATGTACTGTCTTACACAGAGTCCACAGACTTTCGCCCCATT
>NZ_JAPZSR010000246.1:0-69898 GCF_027531875.1 Microcystis sp. LE19-84.1B
GCTAGTAGTGGAAGTCAAAAGTAGTTTAAGTGTAGATGATGTCAAAGAATTAATCAAGAATCTAACAGAATTTAGGCAATTTTTTCCCGAATATAACCACAAACAATTATATGGGGCAGTAGCAGGCATTGAAATCGAAGAAGGAGCGGATAAATATGCTTATCGTCAAGGTTTATTTGTCTTGGCACAAAGGGGGGAAAATGTAGCGATTCTTAACGATACTGAGTTTCAACCAAAAACATGGTATAATCCTTAAACTTGTCTTTGGGAAAGTCCAGTGCAATTCTGGTACTGTGCCGCAGCTGTAATCAAGTAAAAAGTAAAAAGAGTACATCTTCCCTTTTTCCTTGCGAGTCAGAATACCAATTACAAGCTTTTGATCGGTAGTATAGACAACTAATTTTCTAACTACTTCTCTGCGTCGCATGGAGAACAAACAACGGTGAATTGGTTAGTTAAAGCAAATGCTTGTCCCGGTTTATTTTATGGAACTGCTGCCCAGGATGGGTTTTTAATTCGTCTCCGCACCCCCGGTGGATGGCTCAATTCTCCACAGGGAAAAGCGATCGCCACTTGGCTCGAACAATGGCAGAGTACAATACAAGTTACCAATCGGGCAAATCTGCAAATTCGCGGACTGCAAAAATCCCCCAGTTTAGAAGAATTTCAAACCCTGCAAAAATTAGGGTTAGCTGCCCATAATCCCAGTATCGATCATCTGCGTAATATAATGTCCAGTCCCACGGCTGGAATTGACTGCCAAGAATTGATCGATACTCGTCCATTAGTCCAAGAATTAGATAATTTTATCCAAAATTATCCATCAATTGCCCAACTAAGTCCTAAATTTAGTATCGGGATCGATGGCGGTGGTGCAGTGGGAATTGGCACTGGTTCAACTATGGCCTGGCAACACCGCTATAACGAGATTCATCTATCAGCAATTGCCCTCAATAATCCGACAAATTTAACTTCTATTGTTTGCTTTCGATTAGCACTTGCAGGAGATAAACAGTTATATGAAACGGACTTATTAATTGAGCCAGAAAACTGTTTAGCTGTGGTCAAAGCTTTAGTAACGGTTTATCTCGATTATGTTCAACAAACCCCTAACATCAAGGGGAAAAAACCGCGGATGAAACACCTACTCAAAGATTGGGGATTGACAAAATATCTCGAACAAGTTAACTCCCAATTACATCGGAATTATACTGGAATAATAGACTGGCAAGAATGCCAGCAAACTGCCCATTCTACTCAACCCTATTTTCATCTGGGAATTCATCCTCAAAAGCAACCCGGATTGTCTTATATTGGTCTATCATTAAGATTAGGACAATTGACGGCTAATCAACTATGGGGATTAGCGACACTATCAGAAACTTTTGGCAGTGGTCAGTTACGATTAACCCCTTGGCAGACTGTTATATTACCCGATATTCCCGATGAAAAAGTGTCAGAATTGTTGCCAAAACTGGCATCACTAGGATTATCCGCTTCTCCCGGATGGGATGCGGGGATAGTTGCCTGTAGCGGTAAACCGGGTTGTGCAGCAGCGGCCACTGCAACTCAAATTCATGCTTCTCTCCTAGCAGATTATTTGCAGGAACACTTAACCTGCAATTCTCCTGTTAATATTCACTTGACAGGTTGTGCTAAATCCTGCGCTCAACCAGGTCCAGCCGAAATTACCCTTTTAGGAACTACCATCGAGGAAAATGGCCAAATAATGGAAGCTTATCAAGTCTATATGGGTGATAGTCAAAAATTATTAGAAACACCCATATTTGAGGGAGAATTTACCAAGATTACCCCGCTCATAGCCCAAATTTTAAGCTCCCAAAAATCGAAAAATTTAGATGAATAGAATGGAATACATTAAGAATGGTGAAGAAATTTACCGCAAATCTTTTGCTATTATTCGGGCTGAAACTAACTGGAAAAATCTCCCCGATGATTTAGCTCATGTGGCAGTTCGTCTAATTCATTCCTGCGGGATGACAGACATAACAGAAGATTTAGAAGCATCACCAGACGCGGTTAAAATCGGACGAAATGCCCTCGCTGGGGGTGCAGCAATTCTCTGTGATTCTCAAATGGTCGCTAATGGCATTACCAAAGCCCGTTTACCTAAAAATAATCCGATTATTTGTACCCTCAATCATCCAGAAGTAACCCAGTTAGCACGGCAAATTAATAATACCCGGTCCGCTGCCGCTTTAGAACTTTGGCGACCTCATTTAACTGGAGCAGTGGTAGCCATTGGTAATGCACCGACCGCACTTTTTCACCTACTAGAATTGCTCGATCAAAATGTAGATAAACCGGCTTTGATTTTAGGCTTTCCCGTGGGATTTGTAGGAGCGGCAGAGTCGAAATTAGAATTAGCAACTAATAGTCGTGGCGTGCCATTTATTACCCTGCACGGACGTAGGGGAGGCAGCGCAATCGCAGCAGCAGCAGTCAATGCTTTAGCAAAAGAGAACGAATTATGAATAAATTAGGCAAACTTTATGGATTAGGAATCGGTCCCGGTGATCCCGAATTGTTGACGCTAAAAGCACACCGGATTCTCACAACTGTTCCAGTAATTGCTTATCCTACCTTAGAAAGTGGCAAAGTTTTGGCACGGGCAATTGTCTCGGATTTTATCCGTCCCGAGCAGATAGAAATTCCCATGCCTTTGCCTTTTAGTGTCGAGCGCAGTTCTCAACCTCATTATGATATTGCCGCCGAAAATATCGCCGAACAGTTAAACTTAGGTCGAGATGTGGCGGTTTTATGTGTGGGCGATCCGATGTTGTATGGCACATTTATGTATATCTTTAATCGCTTGTGCGATCGCTTTTCCATTGAAGTCGTGCCGGGTATTTCTTCAGTGATGGCAAGTGCAGCAATGCTGGGTGTACCTATCACTTATCGAAATGACGTATTTAGTATTATGCCCGCTACTTTAGAGGCGGAAATATTGCGGGATCGCCTAGCATTTATCGATGCAGCAGCGATTATTAAATTAGGCAGACATTTCGCTAAAGTTCGTGATATTCTCCAGGAATTAGGATTATTAGAACGCGCCCTCTACATCGAACGAGCAACCCTACCCAATCAGCAAATTATTCCGATTACCGAAATCGATCCAGAGGCTGTCACCTACTGGTCATTAATTCTGATTCCTAGTAAAACTAAACCCCAATAACTCTATAGACATAGTTAAATCTTCTATCCCCTACCTGACAGAACCCATCGGGTTTAGATGATATGATGAAAATGTCTTTTCTTCATTGCTTTTTTGTTCCACAGGAGGTTATATATCGCGTTTCTCGGATTGATAAGGTAATCTATTTTCTTCTCCCTTCTCTGTCACCTAAAAATAACTACCATGTCCGATTCTCCTGCTTGTAAATTGCGTTACCCAACGTACCTTTTTTTCTGAATTATGATTTTTATAAAAACTCAACATTTTTATACATATAATCAGGCTCTAAACATTCCCAAATTAAAACTAAATCACTAATAATTTTGCCAATAGATTGACGTTGATGTGAATAAATAATCCCCCAATGCTCTAATCCCATTGAAGACAAAACCAGAAAATCATCATCAAAAGTAAAAATGACTCGGCCTTGCGATAAAGCATATGCTAATTGTTCCTCATCGGAAGACCCCATCAGTCCTTTTTCTGGAGAAGTTGTAACATCAATCCCTCGCATTCTTAAACCTTTAGTGATCGCATTAGAGACGCTTTCATCTAGGTTAAACTTAAGCTTATTGGCCATTATTTCCCTTTAAAAGTTTTTCGACCAATGAAGGTTTATCCCCTTGTAACTGTTTAGCAAAATTTTCGCTGGATTCAATATCTTGGCGAATTTCTTCTCGATGCTCATGGTAATAAGCTAAAGCTGCATAAACATCAGCTAAAGTAATCGTTGGATAATTATAAACAATTTCATCAGGACACATCGCCATTCTTTCATGCCAAATAACAATGTCTTGTACCTTAATCCGATGTCCAGCAATACGAGGTTTATCGCCACAAACACCAGGTGTTACTTCAATATGCTGTTTAAGCACTAAAGATGACATAATAACTCATTTACTCTACTTCTAGATATCATAGCATTTTTCTTGAAAAAACGCAACCACCGATCTTTTAGGATACGTTACCTAACGTGCCTTTTAATGTGAAACATTTTATACATTTTCATATTATTATCCGTTACGCTATGCTAACATATTCTACTGTTACTGCTACAATTGGCTCCAAAGACCACTATAACCAACTAAAACCATGACTCAAGCCACTTTTGCAGAAATACTAGAAGCAACCGAACAACTTACCCCAGAAGATCAAGAACAACTTATTCACCTGTTAAAAAAGTGAAAGACATGGACGAGGCTCAACAATACCTCAACAACTAATGGAAAGTATTCCGGCAAGATTAAAATAAATTAAGGTCATCTGGCCGCAGTCAGTTTTAACCGACTGAAAATATTACTTGGTTTGAGGAGCTTTTTAAATTGACAGACGAGCGCGTTTATTGGTTAGCATGGTCAAGTATTGCTGGAGTTGGGGCAATTTCCCTGAAACGACTCTATCAGCATTTCGGCAGTGTCGCTGTGGCCTGGAATGCCACCGATACTGCGATCGCAGAAGTGGCAGGATTCGGCAAAAAGTCAATGGCAGCGGTACGGGAAGGGCGATCGCAAATTGACCCAGAAGCTCTTTTCGCCGAACATATCCAGAAAAACCCCCTTTTTTGGACTCCTAGCGACCCAGAATATCCCCGCTTTCTCTGGGAAATTCCCAGTCCTCCCCCCTTACTTTACTATCAAGGAAAGGTCAATTTAGAGGAAAATCAGGGAAATATCCCCACCGTCGCCATTGTGGGTACTCGTAACCCCACGGATCACGGCCGGCGCTGGGCGCGGCGCTTAAGTACCCTTTTGGCCCAACAGGGATTTACTATTGTTTCTGGCATGGCCGAAGGAATTGATGGCGAGGCACACCAAAGCTGTTTAAAAGCAGGGGGAAGAACGATAGCCGTCTTGGGAACAGGGGTCGATGTGGTTTATCCTAGTCGTCATCGGCAGCTACAGGCGGACATCCAAAAGCAGGGTTTAGTCATTAGTGAACATCCTGCGGCAACGCAGCCGAATAAAGCCCATTTTCCCAGTCGTAATCGCATTATCGCCGGTTTAAGTCGCGCCACGATTGTTATCGAGGCCCCCGAAAGGTCAGGCTCCCTGATTACGGCCAGTTATGCTAACGAATTTGGCGGCGATATCTATGCTTTACCCAATTCTCCCGATATTGCCGCCGCTAGGGGTTGTTTACAACTGATTCATCAGGGAGCAGAAATTATCGTTTCTGAGGAGAAATTATTAGAAATGTTGGGGGCAATTCCCACCACGAACCAATCCGCACCAGTGAATCCCTCCCCTTCACTCCCTCCAGAGACATCCCCGGTCGTTAATGCTGCTCCTCCAGTCAATCTAGAACCTAGACTAGCACAAGTGTATCAGTTATTTAACCGAGATCCCCTGTTGTTTGACATTATTGTTGAAAAAATGCAAATCCCCACCTCAGAAGTGGCGGGGATATTATTGGAATTAGAATTAATGGGTTTAGTGACTCAGTTACCCGGTATGCGTTACCAGAAAACCTAGTCAACCCCCAAATGCTTATTTAGGGTATTAGCTAAAGTAGTTTTCGGTGCAGCCCCAACCACCAGATCAACTTTTTGACCCCTTTTGCGGATCATCAGATTCCAGGTATTTATTTAAGGTATTGGCTAAAGTGGTTTTAGGTACAGCCCCGACCACCATATCGACTTTTTGACCTCCTTTGAAGATCATCAGAGTAGGAATACTGCGAATCCCGTACTGACTAGCGATATTGGGGTTTTCGTCGGTGTTGAGTTTCACCACCTTGACTTCCCCTTCGAACTGTTTGGCAATTTCCTCGACAACGGGAGCCACCATTCGACAAGGGCCGCACCAAGGAGCCCAGAAATCCACTAGGACAGGGTCGGCACTATCTAAAACTTCGTCTTTAAAGGTGGCATCTGTAACGGCAGTAACCTCTGACATACTTAAGAAATCCTCTAGTAATCACGGTTATCTAGAATACGCAAAAAATCCGTTCTAGAGATTCGTGGTGCGATGTTGACATTCCACTGGTGAAAAGGACGAGAACTAGCTCTAAATCCAATGTAAAGGCCTTAACTTGCATCAGAGGTAGCTTCTTGGATCAATTTCACAAGGGGCATTCTTGTATTTTATAACCCTAGAGGCTCTATTTTGACTTTTTTTTGATAAAGTTTTGTAATATTGCCCGAGTCAAGCATGGGTGATGACAGCCGGATAAAATTTTCTTGAAGAAAAACCCGAAAAGTCAGCGATTTTATCTAGGCTTAACCTGAGTTTGATTATGATCGGCATAGCCCACTTCCTAATTGAGCTTTTTTATGAAAATTCTGGTCTTAAATGCGGGATCGAGCAGTCAAAAAAGTTGTTTATACGATTTAGATTTTTTCCCCTCCCATCCTCCCCAACCAATTTGGGCAGCGGGGATCGATTGGACGGTTAACCCTGATTACGGGGTTTTAACGGTAAAAGCCAAGGGAATTAAACAGGAAATTAATCTTTCTAGTCAGGATCGTCCGGCGGCAATTGCTCGGATGTTAGATACCTTAGTCACTGGCGAAACTAAGGTACTGGCTAATTTCGCCGACATTAGTATCGTCGGTCATCGAGTTGTCCATGGTGGCACGGAATATTCCCAGGCAACTATGATCACTCCCCAAGTCAAAGAAACGATTAAAAAGCTGATTCCCCTTGCTCCTAGCCATAATCCCGCTCATTTAGAAGGAATTGAAGCGATCGAGCAAGTTTTAGGCGATGTTCCTCAAGTAGCAGTGTTTGACACCGCTTTTCATCGTTCTATCCCTCCTGAGTCTTCTCTTTATCCCATTCCCTACCAATGGAGTGAACTGGGAATCCGTCGCTATGGTTTTCATGGCACCAGTCATCAATACTGCTCCCAACGGGCCGCCGAATTGTTAGGAAAACCCCTAGAATCCTTGAAAATGGTCATCTGTCATCTAGGCAATGGCGCTTCCCTATCGGCAGTCAAGGGGGGTAAAAGTATCGATACTACTATGGGATTTACTCCCCTAGAGGGATTGATGATGGGAACCCGCAGCGGTTCGATCGATCCAGGGATTCTGATTTATCTAGAGCGAGAATATCAATATAATCCCGATAGTTTAAATAGCTTACTCAATAAAGAATCGGGTTTAAAGGGAATTTCGGGTATTTCTGGGGATATGCGGGCAATTACCACGGCGATGGCCGAAGGGAACGAGAGGGCAAAATTAGCATTTGAGATGTATATTCATCGCCTGAAAAGTTTAATCGGATCGATGATCGCTTCTCTAGAGGGGTTAGATGTCTTGGTATTTACGGCAGGAATCGGCGAAAATTCAGCTTTAGTACGGGAAAAAGCCAGTCAAGGCTGGTCTTTTTTGGGTTTAGAGTTAGATTTGGCTAAAAATGCCGCTCGTCCCCAGGATGAGGATATCGCCACCGACACATCTAAAGTACGAGTGATGGTAATTGCTACGGCGGAAGATTGGGCGATCGCACGAGAATGCTGGCATTTATCTCCATAGACCTTACCTTTGGCCATTCTCTTTTGGCTGTTCCGTTGTGGGAATCTCCATAATTGGATGGTTAAGAGCAATCATCAAATTGTCTCCCTCTTGGCTAATACTGCTCGGACTGCTCGCCATTTGGGAGAGGGGAGCATTGCGTCCCGAGACGAAGTAGGAGCCAACAGCGATCGCCATAGCGGTGAAAATTGCGCCACCATAAACATAATATTGCCGACGACGCTGACCATCGACTTTTCTGAACACCTGTTCTGCTAATCGGTCGCTGGCCATAGTAGCCGGTACGGGAATTTGCTTTAAATTAGTTTGTAATCCCAAGAGCTGCCGATAGAGTTTTTTAGCGGCAGCATCATGGTCTAACCAATGCTGAACTAGCTTCCTTTCCTCTACCGTTACTTCGTTATCAATATAGGCGCTAATTAAATCGAAACGATGAGCTTCTTCGTTATCCTCATCTAAGAATAAAATATCCTCGGCTGCGGAGTCGGAATCGCTGTCATCGTGACGTAACAAAGACTTTATCCATTGAACATCTTCGGGTTGATAATTATTCATGGTTGACCTCGACCAGAAGCGATCGGTATGCAATCACTTTTCACCAGCACGGAGCTAGTTAAATTTAACGACTCCTCACTTCGGCCGTTAGTGCCGAATCACCACAATATTCTTTAGCCTTCTGTAAAATAGGGCTGTAAAACAGATTGTAATTTAGCGCGAGCGCGAGCAATGCGAGATTTAACAGTTCCTAAAGAAACTCCCGTCATCTCGGCAATTTCTTCGTAGGCCATGCCTTCAATTTCTCGCAGAATAATAGTTGTCCGAAAAGCTTCTGGTAAACCAGCGATCGCCGCCTGCAATTGATCGTAGAATTCGTGGGTGGTGAGATGTTCATCGGGACTGGGGTAATCGGACTCGATATCCCAATCGATTTCGCCATCTTCCACGCGCCGGGGAGCATCGAGAGAAATGGGGTGATTAACCCGCTTGCGTTTCCGCAATTCGTCGTAAAAAAGATTAGTAGCAATGCGACTTAACCAACCGCGAAACTTGAGGGGTTCATGGAGACGGTTAATATTGCGATAGACGCGAATCCAGACCTCTTGAGCCAAATCAGCGCGATCTTGCCAATCGGGAGCCAAATGATAGAGTAATTTATCAATATGAGCTTGATAGCGCCGCAGCAGTTCCGCAAAAGCTGCTCGATCTGGCTGACACCCTTCCTGACAGCGTGCAATTAGATCGTAGTTGGAGAGTTTGTCAGGGGACACGGGGTTTTGAGACTGTTTGGACTCAAGTGACCAAGATGCTGGAATCGATTGACTCATGGGATTTCCTCTAAGGATATAAACTCCTCACTCAGAGCTTGAGGACGGGAGAAGTCAGTAAAGGTTCCCGAAAATAAATAATTTTTTTCCCATATTTTGATTCTAACCGATCGGGGCATTCATCTGGGGGAGCAAGTGGGGTGTCCGGTGTCGGGTGTGGGGAGTATTTTCAGTGAACAGTAAACAGTAAGCCCTAATTAGTGAACTGAAAACTCACATCTGATCAGTGATCACTGATCACTGATACAAGCCTGACTCCTGACGGCTCTGAAGTTAGGTTTTTTCCTTAGCGAGAATAAAGACGCTGCCTTCGCTGCCGCGGCCGATGCGGAGATATTCATCGAGATAGGTGATATCGAGCCAACCTGTTTGTTGGCGATTATTGACAGAAAAATCGAGGGGAGGGAATTTTTGGCCACTCTCGATCGCATCGATAAATTCTTGGGGAGAATGATAATTGAGAAGACGTTGCAGACCGAGGATCGATCGCTCAAATTTGACCATTATCCGACGCTCGGATGTGGGTTCAAAGGTAGCGGAGACGATTACTACCCCTTCTAGCCAAGCTAGGCCGATAATTTCGGCGATATTGTAGAGTTTGGCCTTGTTCAGGTCGAGATATTGATAAATTTGCCCTAATTGAAAAAAAGGTAGGCGATCTATTCCCAGAATGTTGCGGCTGCTGGTGAATAGCAAACGCCAATTGCCCCCTAATAGTTGTTTAACTTCGAGGGGATGGGGATGGGGATTGTGATCCTCCAATTGTTCGATCGCCGCTAAAATCCGCACGCGGTCGCTTTCCGTGGCCAGGAGTCCGCGATTTCTACCAGCGATCAATTCCAGTAATTTCGCTTTGGCATCCATAGAATAGACCTCTTGTAAAAATCAAAAATTGTTGTTAGGGTTAGGAGTCAGTAGCCAGGACAATTAAAAATGAATAATAATCAATTAAATGGTCTATTTACAGATTTTATGCAATTTAATCCTTATTTGTGCCGTTTTTGAACCCTCAAAAATTAATTATGCAAGAGGTTTAATCTCCCTTACTTTTATAAACTGCCTCGATCCGCTAGGTACTCGATCGAGGTTTTTGGTGGTCCCAAGAGGTTTACTTGCGCTGATGATTTGAGAGTTTCAACGGAGTTTTAACCTCGGTGAGCGGCATTTTTAACTGTTGGCCTCACTATTTTAACACAGATTAAATGCCTAGGTTTTAAAACTTTTTCATAACCGTAATTAAGTGATCGAAATAGGGAGTAATTGCGTTTTTTTCTGAGTTGCTAAAATACTCTAAGCTGTATTGTTTTAAGGCTTCTAACCCCGAAATCATTGCCCGATCGTTATCAACGATAAAAGTAGCATTATCCCGCAGTTTTCGAGCTTGTTGACTAGAAACAAGTAAATCAGGCTCTAAATTGACGATAGTATCTAAATCGCTATCACTGAGATAGCAAGTTTGCTCATCCGCTTGTTGCCAAATAGCGATCGCTGCTTGCTGATAGGGCCAATCAGCGAAACTGATGATTTTTGCTTTTGGGATTAATTGCTGGGCGCGCTCACTCAAAGGCATCGATCGCTCTCCTTCGGGTCAGATTAGGCAGTTAAGATCACTTTTAGCATAAGTAGCTGGTTATAATTAAATTAAAAATGGATTTTAGGTTCGATCCCCCCTGCCCCCCTTGATAAGGGGGGTGCCGATAGGCGGGGGGATCTGATAATTTTTAACGCCTACCTACTTAAATAATCGAAAAATTAGCGATAACTCAAGATTTTTTGCAATCTGTTGGGGAGGATCGCTTACAATAAACAAAAGCTAAGTCATTATATTTTGATCATCATGTCAGTTTTAATAGCGATCGGTGTACTTGCCCTATTAATTGTCGTTCACGAATTAGGTCATTTTGCCGCTGCTCGTTGGCAATCTATCCATGTTAATCGCTTCTCCATCGGTTTTGGTCCAGCTTTAGCTAAATATCAAGGCAAAGAAACAGAATACGCCCTCCGCGCCATTCCTTTAGGGGGTTACGTTGGTTTTCCTGATGACGATCCCGATAGTCAAATTCCCAATAACGATCCTGATTTATTACGCAATCGTCCTGTTTTTGATCGAGCTATCGTCATTAGTGCCGGGGTAATTGCTAATTTAATTTTTGCCTATTTTTTGCTTGTTACCCAAGTCGCTACCGTGGGGTTTCCCCAAATTAACTATCAAGAAGGGGTAATTATTCCTGAAGTTTTTACGGCTGAAAATTCTGTCGCTAAACAAGCGGGAATACAAGCAGGGGATATCGTTCTCGCTATCAATGATCAGCCCCTTGGTGCTTCTCAAAATGCCATTATTGACTTCCGTGACATTATTCAATCTTCCCCCGATCAACCCCTAAAATTAACCATCAAACGCCCGACAGAAACTCTCAATTTAATCGTTACTCCTGAATTGGGAAGTGATGGTCAGGGTAAAATTGGGGTTAGATTGGCTCCTAACGGTGAAGAAACTCGCCTGAAAGCCGATAATTTTGGGCAAGCTTTTAGCTTGGGTGCGGGTGAATTTCAACGATTAACCCTATTAACCGTTCAAGGTTTTGGGCAGTTAGTTAGTAACTTTAAAGACAGTGTTCAACAGGTAGCAGGACCGGTTAAAATTGTCGAATACGGAGCAGCGATCGCTCGTAATGATGCGGGTAATCTTTTTCAATTTGCCGCCCTAATTAGTATTAACTTAGCGGTGATTAATATTCTGCCTTTACCTGCTCTTGATGGTGGTCAATTAGTATTTTTATTAATCGAGGCTTTGGTAGGTAAACCTCTCCCAACTAAACTGCAAGATAACATCATGCAAACAGGTCTAGTTTTACTCTTAGGATTGGGAGTTTTCTTAATCGTGCGCGACACGGCTAACCTAGCAGTTTTTCAGGATTTATTCCAGTGATGGCCTCTCGAAAAAAAACTGAAGTTCAACTGCGCGCCCTAGAGATTTTAAGCAACTTAAAGCAATTATATCCAGAGGCAACCTGTAGCTTAAATTATCAAACTCCCGTGCAGTTATTGGTGGCAGTTATTCTCTCGGCACAATGCACTGATGAGCGGGTAAATAAGGTGACTCCTGCTTTATTCGCTCGTTTTCCCGATGCTAAATCCTTAGCTTTTGCCGAGCGAGAGGAGTTAGAAACTCTCATTCGTTCCACGGGATTCTATCGCAATAAAGCTAAAAATATTCAGGGTGCTTGTCAAAAAATCCTCAAGGATTTTCAGGGAGAAGTACCCAAGACAATGGCGGAATTATTAACTTTACCCGGGGTAGCTAGAAAAACCGCTAATGTGGTACTTGCTCACGCTTACGGGATGATTGAGGGGGTGACAGTAGATACCCACGTTAAGCGCTTAAGTAATCGTTTGGGTTTAACTACTAATAACGATCCGGTGAAAATTGAACGGGATTTAATGGCTTTACTACCTCAACCAGATTGGGAAACTTTTTCTATTAGTATTATTTACCACGGCCGGGCGGTTTGTAAAGCGAGAAATCCCGCTTGTTTTTCCTGTCAATTAGCCTCTCTTTGTCCCACAGCAAACAGTAAACAGTAAACTAATAACTCACACCTGATAAGTAGGGAGGCACAATTATTTGTAGGATGGGTTAGCGGTAGCGTAACCCATGCAGGCGTTGGGTTTCATGCTTCAACCCAACCTACGTTTATCTTATATTTAATTCCACCCACCTACTTAACTGGTAACTGAATCACTGATAACTGATAACTGATAACTGATAACTGATAACTGATGTGGGGGGCTATAATGGGAAAAAATAGCTCATCCATCAATCTTATGAGTCAAGGATCACGGCAAGAAATAAAAACCCAAGCAATAATCCTCGCTACCTTTGTGGCGATTTTTTGGCTGTTAGAGATTTTAGATCAATTTGTTTTTCGGGGCAGTTTAGACTATTTCGGGATTATTCCCCATCAAGTCATCGGATTGCGGGGTATTCTTTTCGCACCTTTCCTACACGGTGACTTTCCCCATCTTATCGCTAATACGGTTCCTTTCCTGATTCTCGGTTGGTTGGTGATGTTACAGGAAACCAGTGACTTTTTTATTGTGACTGGGTTAACTATGCTGGTGGGGGGGTTAGGAGTCTGGTTATTTGCTACTCCTGGATCCATCCATATCGGGGCAAGTATCTTGATTTTTGGCTATTTAGGTTTTTTATTACTGCGAGGCTATTTCCAGAGAAATATTCCTTCTATACTCTTGTCAATTCTAGTCTTCTTACTCTACGGTGGCACAATTTGGGGCGTTTTGCCTTCCCGTCCGGGGATTTCTTGGCAAGGACATTTATTTGGCTTTCTAGGCGGGGTTTTAGCCGCCAAATTAATCGCCACCGAAAAGAAACATTATCCCTAAATGGGGGAACCTTCTATCTCGCTACATACTTCGTAAAAATCGGTGACAGGAGGTTTCGCAAACAGAGGAGCCATGGATTTCAGCAATAATTCATGGGCTTCGCTTTTATTTGCCTCCATATCATCGATTTTATCCCAGATGATTACGGCAATTCCTTCGTCGGTTCCGGGTTTTTGCAACAGAAAAGCCCCCTGGAATCCCGTAGAATAGGTGGAAACGGCCTTTTCGTAGAGTTTTTGGGCCTCGGAAAAACACCCCGGTTTAAATTCACCAATAGCCACATAGGCGTATTTATGTTTGAGAAAATCGAGAAATTCTGGCATGGCAATCAGGGGAAATGGAATAAATCTTTCTTTCTATTCTCATTAAAACTTAGATCGATCGCTCCCCCCGCCCCATCGACATATTTTTTTAACTAAGCTTCCCCAATTGTCTCTTTTTTTGTTAGCTTATATGTAGTCGTTATGAGTTCGTATAAATTCTATGATCAAAATTGTTGGTATTAATGGCAGTTTACGCCCGGGATCCTATAGTGCGATGGCGTTAGAAGTTGCTATCAGTCGAGTAGGGGCGTTAGGAGTAGAAACGGAGATAATTGACCTGAGAAAACTCTCTTTACCCTTCTGTAACGGGGGAGATGACTATTCTGACTATCCCGATGTGGCCAAAATGCAGCAAACGGTTAAATCGGCAGCGGGATTAATTTTGGCGACACCAGAGTATCATGGCAGTGTCAGTGGTGTGATGAAGAATGCCCTAGATTTAATGAGTTTTGAGGAGTTATCGGGAAAGGTTGCTGGGTTAATCAGTGTTTTAGGCGGCCAATCCAATAGTAACGCCCTAAATGACTTAAGAATCATTCTCCGTTGGGTTCACGCTTGGGTAATTCCGGAACAAATTGGCTTAGGACAAGCGTGGAAAGTCTTCAACGAAGAAGGAGAAATCCTTGACGAGAAGCTTTCCCAACGTTTTGACGCTTTTGCGCGAAGTTTAGTCGATAATACCCGTAAACTCAACGATATCTAGTAATATCGATGGTGATTTTACCGGTGAAATGGGGAATTGGGGCGGCAGGTTTCGATAATTGTACTCTTACCTGTCGCACTCGATCGAGTTGTAGGATATCCTCAGCGATAACCGTGGCCAATTTTTCCACTAGGGCAAATTTGCTGGTTTCAATCTGGTGTTTGACAATTTCGATCGCCTGTCGATAATCTAGAGTATCTTCAATTGCGTCACTTTTGCCAGCAATGCTGATATCAACTTCTAGGGATAAATCCACCTCAAACCATTGACCTAAAACCTGTTCTTCGGCCAGATATCCTGTGTAACCGTAGGCACGAATTCCTGTAACATGAATAGTATCCATAGATAGTTAATTTTTAAAACTGGTAGCGTTGGTCACAAAAATGAAGTGTAACCTAATTTGGTATCGACATAAGATAACTGCTATAAATTATAGTTTATACAGATCTCACCTGTTCGGCGTAATCTTTGGGGCGTAGTTGACGGAAACCTTGAAAAGCTAATTGTCTCAAGTTCAGAGGTAAATAGGAAAGCAGTAAACCTAGTCTGGCCCGTCGGGATTTTCCTGACAATTGCGAGGCTTTTTCTATTAAAACTCGCCCAGCTTCGGTTTCTCCCTTTTCAATTAACTTTATTCCCAAAGATTCCTGTAAAAAAGCCGCCTTTTTCACTCTTTCTTCCTCTAATTTTACATCATTAAATTGATAACTTTCTGTACAAAACAATTTTGCTTGCAAAAAGTGAACTGCTTGTTTTAAGCTAGTTTGACCGCCATGGAAACGATATTCCATTAATAATTCTGGCAGAAAATAAGCTTGTTTTCCCGCTAAAGCTAAACGCACTAATAAATCAAAATCTTCACAACCATCCGCTTGAGAGCGCATATAATCCACATCGACTAAAGATTGATAACGAAAAAGAGTCGAACCCACCTGTAAACTTTGATAGGAAAAAGTTTGTCTTTGTAAATCAGGAATAATCCCTTGTTGTAATCTGTCTTTGCCCCATTTAGCTGAATTTGCTTGGGTTGCTGAGGCAACTTTTTGTCCAAATTTATCAATAATCCAGTGATCGGTACAGACAAAATCAACGTTTTTTTCTTGATCTAAAATAGGGACAGTTTTCGCTAAAAATTCAGGAGTTAGTCCATCATCATCATCGAATTTAATAAAATATTCTCCCCGAGCAGCCGTAAAACCCGATCGCATATTTAAACTTCTACCAAGATTTTGGGGATGACGCAGATAAATTATTCTCGAATCCAGAAATGCTGCCACCACTTCTGGGGTATGATCAGAAGAACCATCATCACAAACAATTAACTCAAAATCTTCATAAGTCTGCCGCAAGACACTATTAATCGAATAGCTGAGATAATCGGCGCGGTTATAGGTGGGAATACAAATAGTTACTTTCGGCATAATATTTTCAGTTATCAGTTATCAGTTATCAGTTATCAGTGGAGAGTGTTATAGCAGTTATCTTCATGGTGAGATAGGAAGTTTTCCTTTTGGGGAGTCGGTCGTCAATACCAAATTAGGTTATACTTCATCTTGACGAGAAACTCTATAAGTAAAAAGCAATCTCCTGTCTCCTGTGTCCTGTCTCGGAGTCTCCTCAAGCATTTTTACATTTTTGCAAAGGAATGTTAAGTTTTAGGGTATTGAATGAGTAACCTTGATAGCCATGGCTCCTAAAATAGCAGGGATTATCTGTACCCACAACCGCGATCACTACCTAGCAGCAGCGATCGATAGTCTTTTAGCGCAAACCTGCCCAGATTGTGAGATTTTAGTCGTTGATAACGCATCCACCGATAAAACCCGTCAAGTGGCCGAGTCACGTCTGGGAGATGGGCGGCTAAAATACGTTTACGAACCTATTTTAGGGCTATCTACCGCCAGAAATCGCGGGGCGAAGGAAACTAGAGCGCCGATTTTAGCTTATTTGGATGACGATGCGATCGCTAGTCCTCAATGGTTGCAAATTCTGTTAAATGCTTACGAAAATAACGAAAAACTGGCAGTAGCAGGGGGAAAAGTCACCTTAATTTGGCCGCAAGGCTACAGTCAACCCAATTGGTTATCCGATGAGTTAGCAGGGGGTTTAGGGGCTTTCGATTTGGGCGACAATGTGGTATATATCAGCCAAGCGAATTTAACTCCGCGAGGGGTTAATTACTCAATTCGGCGAGATTTCTTGGAGAAGATTGGCGGTTTTGACCCTAATTTGGGAAGAATTGGCAAAAAACTTCTATCTAACGAGGAATTATACACCACAGAACTGGCACTGGCCCAGGGATGGCAAGTGGGCTATTTTCCCGCAGCACTGGTGGAACACAATGTTGCCCCAGAAAGAATCAATCGTCAATGGTTTATGCGTCGCAGTTGGTGGCAAGGCATCAGCGAACACTACCGGGAAGAAGTGGCAGGAAAGACGGGATTGGCTCAATTTGGGCGAGGAGGTGAGCGTTTAGTGAGAGGATTGATTAAATCTGTCAAATTTATCAATGATCCTGCTAAAAGCTTTGATAATCTGCTCTATGCCTATGGACAAATCGGTTATTTAAGCGAAGCCGCCAAGGCGATGTTAAACCCTCAAAAGTAAATTATTGTAAATAAATGAGTAAAAAAGCGTTAATTTGTGGTATATCGGGGCAGGATGGAGCCTACCTAGCCGAATTACTGTTAAAAGCAGGCTATACAGTTTGTGGCACCTCCCGGGATGCCCAAATGTCATCTTTTAGTAACCTGAAACGTTTGGGAATCAAGGAACAGGTAAAACTAGAATCGATGGCACTGAACGACTTTCGCAGTGTCCTACAGGTCTTAATTAAAATTCAGCCCGATGAGGTCTATAATTTGGCTGGACAAAGTTCTGTGGGTTTATCCTTCGAGCAGCCAGTGGAAACCTTAGAAAGTATTGCCACGGGAACCTTAAATCTCTTAGAAGCAATTCGATTTACCAGAGCAAAAATTAAATTATATAATGCAGGATCGAGTGAATGTTTCGGGGATATCGGCGATAATTCTGCCGACGAAAATACCCCTTTTCGTCCTCGCAGTCCCTACGCTGTGGCCAAATCGGCGGCTTTTTGGGAAGTGGCTAATTATCGAGAAGCCTACGGAATTTTTGCCTGTTCAGGCATACTTTTCAATCATGAATCTCCCCTGCGTCCCGAGCGCTTTGTTACCCAAAAAATTATTGCTGCCGTGGCTAGAATTGCCCAAGGAAGTCCCGAGAATTTACACTTAGGAAATATGGATATTCAAAGGGATTGGGGTTGGGCACCGGAGTACGTTGAAGCGATGTATTTAATGCTGCAACAGGAGCAACCCGATGATTACGTCATTGCCACGGGAGAAAGTTCAAAACTGGAGGATTTTGTGGCCACAGCTTTTGCTACTGTTGGCTTAAATTGGCAAGATCATGTAATTTCCGATCGAAGTTTATTAAGACCAACAGATTTAGCCATTAGTCGCGGCAATCCCAACAAAGCTAAGGAAAAATTAGGTTGGCAAGCACAATACAAAATGACTGATATTGTCCGCATGATGGTAGAAAATCGTTTAGAGAAATAGCCATGAATATCTTAATGATTAGTTCCACCTTTCCCTATCCACCCAGCAAAGGAGGAACTCAGGGCAGAACTTTTAATTTACTCAAGTATCTCAGCAAAAATCATGATATTACTCTCATCGGTCAGCGTACTGCTGATGTCAGCGATGAGGAGGTAGAAAAGTTAGGTAACTTTGTTAGTGAATTGGTAGTTTTTCCCCGTCCTCAAGATGCCACAACTGGAATAATTGCTAAACTGCAAAGATTAGCTCAATTCCTGAAAACGGGAACCCCTCCCAATGTACTTTTTGGCTATTCTCAAGAGATGCAGAACTGGATAGATAGGGCAGTTAAGAGTCAAAAATTCTCAGTCATTACCAGTGAACATAGCGTTAATGAAATTTATATTCGTTCCGAATGGCAACGGCAAATTAGGACAGTAATTGATGTGCATAGTTCCCTCTATCAAACCTGCAAAAGTCAATTAGAAATTGGGATTTCTAGTCAAAAATTACGGGATCGTCTCTACCTTCCTCTCCTGCGTCGCTACGAACAAAAAACTGTGCAGAAATTCTCAAAAATTGTCGTCACCACCGATGATGATCAAAAACAAATGCGAGAATTCGCTCCTAAGAAAGAGATTTATTTAATTCCTAATGCAGTCGATTTAGATTTATTTCCCTATCGTACCGAGGAGCCTGCTGGACATAATTTAGTGTTTATCGGTGGGTTAGATTATTGGGTTAATATCGATGCGGCCTGTTTTTTAGCTAGGGAAATTTTACCTCGTATTCAAATTACTTACCCCGATACTACTTTAACTCTAGTCGGTGCTAATCCATCCCTAGAAGTGCAAGAATTAACTAAGTTAAAAGGAGTGATTGTGACGGGACGAGTACCATCAATGACCACCTATCTTCATCAGGCAACTGTGGCAGTTATTCCCCTAAGAACGGGTTTTGGAATGAAGTTTAAAACCCTAGAATCTATGGCTGCGGGAGTGCCGGTGGTGGCCAGCGATCGAGGTTTAGAAGGGTTAACAGTGGAAGGAAATAATGTTCCTTTAGCAGCCTTAAGGGCTAATAGTATTGAGGAATATTGTACGGCGATTAGTAGTCTTTTTGAATCGGCAGAGTTACGAGAAAAATTATCTAGAAACGCTCGCAAGTTAATCGAAGATAATTATACTTGGCAGCAAGCATCCACTAAGTACGAACAAGTTTTGACTGCTGATATTTGTTAGACAATTTCTCTAGTTTTTTGTCAATTAATATGCTATCAAATCAAATACCGGTGAAAATCTCTGTTGTTGTTCCTCTGTATAACGAAGAAGAAAATATCGATGCTCTCTTTAGGCGACTTTTAGCGGTTTTAGAGACAGTAAATACCAGTTATGAGGTCGTTTGCGTCAATGATGGTAGTCGTGACAATACTCTCAAAAATCTCCTGGAATATCATCAACTTTACCGACAAATTAAAGTGGTTAATTTATCCCGTAATTTTGGTAAAGATATTGCCATGTCAGCAGGAATTGATTACAGTCAAGGGATGGCAGTAATTCCTATTGATGCTGATTTACAAGATCCCCCCGAATTAATTGCCGAAATGATCGAAAAATGGCAGCAGGGTTATGATGTGGTTTATGCGTCCCGTCGGGTTAGAATTGGCGAAAGTTGGTTGAAACGTTTTACAGCAGAAGGTTTCTATCAAGTCATTAATAAATTAAGTCGGGTTCCTATTCCCCCTAATACGGGAGATTTTCGCTTGATTGATCGCCGAGTGGTAGAATCAATTAAAAAGATGCCCGAACGTCAAAGATTTATGAAAGGAATATTTGCTTGGGTGGGATATAAACAGACATCAATTTTATTCGATCGAGAACCCCGGTATCAAGGACAAACTAAATGGAATTACTGGAAATTATGGAATTTTGCCATCGATGGTATTACCTCTTTTAGTTTTTTACCTCTAAAAGTCTGGACCTATGTAGGATTTATCATTGCACTTGTTAGTCTTGTTTATGCTAGTTTTTTAATGCTCAGGACTATTATTTTAGGAATCGATGTACCCGGGTACGCTTCTCTGATGGTTGCTATCTTATTTTTAGGAGGAATTCAATTACTGACTCTTGGTATTATTGGCGAATATATTGGCAGGGTTTATGAGGAAGTAAAGGGCCGGCCACTTTATCTTGTTCGAGATTGTTATGGTTTTGAAAATCGGGAACAAGTTACTGATAAAATAACTCAAAATTAAAATACTGACAAGAGGAGAATTAAGTCTATGAATCCTGAAGTTTTTCAGCAATTTTTTGTCTATTGTGTCGGTAGTTGGCAAACGGAAAGAACCTATCATTATCTAGCTGCTCAAGAAGTGGAACGTTCCCGTACTGAATTCCTCATTCAACCCCTGACTAGGGAGATTAAACAGAAAGTTCTGACAGATAATAACTATCCTGATATTGCGGATTTAGAAAGTATCCCCGGGTTTAATTTAGGTTTCTATACCATCTCGGAAAAAGGGGAAGAAGTGCGACAAAATCTTAATCTTTTATTTGTGGTTAAAGCAGAAAATAACGGTTATTTAGAAGGGGATTATCTTCGTGATCGCGCCTACGAAGAAGCAAGACCAATTATCTCCGCTTTTCGCTTTGATTCCACTACCAGAGAGTTATTAATGACCACCAATTATACTCGCAGTGTTTCCGTGGATTCAATTACTTTAATCAATCCAGACCTGCGAATTCGCAAAATTATTAACTATCAACGTCCCAAGGAGGGGGAACCCTTGGAAAAAGTTCTCTTGGTCGGTTTTGGAGTTGAGTGTAAAGTCAGTTAAAAAAATATTTCTTTCCCCCCCCCTTGATTCTCCAGTCAGGGGGAGATTTTATAATAGGGTAACGATAGGATTAAGTAGCAAAAATAATGCTCAGAATCGGTCAACTTTCCCTAGAAAGTGGTGTTTCGATTAAAACGATTCGTTATTATGAGGAATTAGGACTAATTCAGTCCCCTGAGAGAACAGAGGGAAAATTTCGCCTATTTACTCCCGATACTGTCCATCGCTTGCTATTTGTCAAGAGATTACAATCTTTGGGTTTAAGTCTGCAAGAAATCCGCGAATGTTTAATAATTCATGACCATGGTGAGTTACCCTGTGGAGATATTCAGGAAAAATTAATTAAACATATTGCTGAGATCGATCAACAAGTGGAACAATTGCTTTTATTGCGTCAACAATTAACCGAAACCCTGCAAGAATGGACGGATACACCTGTAAAAGACGATCAATTTATTTGCCCTAATCTCAAGGTTTAACTATCATGAAAAAGTTGATTTTATTGGTAACTGTAGCACTGATTTCTACTCCTGTAATTGCTCAACATTTACATCTTGATTTACCTCAAACTCAGACTTTACAAGCAATTACTGACAATATACCAGCTTGGATGTATAACAAGCAACGTAATCATATTTATCCCCAAAGAGGGGTTTATAACAATGCAATTTATAATGTCAGAGATTTAGCTTTAGACTTGAATGCGATCGCTGTTGGTCATGCCTTTGCTTACGAAGATATCGTAACGGGAAAAGCGAAAGATTTAGAAACTAAGACATACCAAAAAATTAATTGGGTTTTAAAAAATCCGCCTAAATTTATGCCCGACGAGGGTAATATTTCCCCAACTTTTGGCAGAAAATACGGTGTTTTAGAACAGGTTTTCGAGTGGGCGCATATTTTCCATGCTCAAACCGTTGATGTTTTAGCCAGCAGCAAATTAACCAACAAGGAAAAAGAGGCGGAAATTGAAAAATTATATCAATTTTACTTGACAAAAGTTCCCTATGCGATTACGGGATTACCGATGAATATGGGTTATCTGGATTCCCAGCCTTATTCTAAAGCCTTTCGCCAGAAATATCCGAAAGTTAATGGCTTATTTTGGGGCTACCATTGGTTACAAGGAACAATGTATGACTTGCTCTATGAGAAGACGCTAGAAGAACAAAAACAAGCTTATAAACAGGTAGGAAAACAATACCATAGTCAGGAATTGTATCGCACCGATCGAGCTTTTATGCCGATGTTTGCCGAACTTAGTCCCAAGTTTGCCCGACGTTTTCCCGAAATATCTAACACCTTCGATAACCTGCATATGTTGCACGATATGGTTAATGATATTCTGGCATCAGCTTGGCTAACTCCCCAACAAAAAGACGAACAAATTACCCGCGCTATTTGGTTAGTAATGGCCGCTAATCATCAAGGAATGGCAGCAGGAAAAAATTATGGTGGTGAAGGACTACATGATCATCGTTTTGAGTCAGGAATTCCGGGGATGGGATTAATGCCAGCAGATATTTCTCACGAAGGTCATAATCACGACAATCCTCATAATTCTGAGAAAAAACCTGATAATTCTCAGGGAGATGAGGGGGGAGATCACCAACACCATAATCACGAAAATTACTCTCCAGAAAACCCTCCTAATACAGAGAAAAAACCTGACGACAGCAATGATCAAGAGGAACTGAAAAAATGAGAAGATTTTTATTAATTGCTGTGGGTTTAGTTGCCAGTTTTACTAATCCAGTTTTTGCCAACGATCATAACAATCTTGATTCCGGTCGTCCCCTTTCTTTTGATGATGCTGAAAGTCTTGGTTTTGGGGAAAAATCGATAGAATTTGGAGGAAGTCTAGTCTTTCCTGAAAATAGTAATCTTGGGGGTGATTTTGATATTGAATACCTCAACGGTATTATTCGCAATGGTCATATTATTATCGGCATCGATCCGCAGGTGGGAGGTCGAGTTAATAGTGATGATACGGATTTTGATGTGGGAAATTTATCTGTAGGTTTTTTCTATAATTTCAATCGTGAATACGATAATGTTCCCGCTTTTGCCATTCGTACCGATTTAGGATTACCGACGGGAAATAATGCTAGGGGATTAGATTTTCGTCTGCGGGGAATTGCCAGTAAAACTGTTGGTCAATTCCATCGCTTGCATCTTAATCTCGATTTAAACATAAAAACCGATCCCGATGACGGCGATCAATCTTTTTTACCGGCAGCAATTCTCGGTTACTCGCGACCAATTGGTTATCCGAAACGTTTTGATCGCACTTTTTTAGCAGAATTGGGCGTAATTACCAGCGATAATAGTCATGGTGGGGTTTTAATTCGCACTGGTATGGGAATTCGTCAGCAAATTAATCGCCAAGGTGTGATCGATTGGGGTATCGAGGGATATATTGCCACTAATGGCCATGCTCAAAGTCAATTAAAGTTAAAAATCGGTTATTCTTTCGGATTTTAGGATTTTTCCCTAGCCTGCTATTAAAAGCTAAAATAGATGAAGTATAACTTAAATTTTGGTTTGACTGGGAGTATGAGGGGGTTTGGAAGTCCACATCTTCTCATCCCTGAAAACAACAGGGATATCTTACCAGTTGTCCGCAGGTAGCGACTCCCTATCCTCAGTTTCGTACCTCATCATTAAGATAACTGCTATAGGAGAAAGGCTGTAAATCTGTTCTCATCCCCTTTTAAGCCGCAAAAAAGCTCTTTAACCGTTGTCGCAGCCAAGAGACGGGATTTTTCAGGTCTTCCGAGTCTAAAAGCCCCATTTCTCGCAATTTCTGCTGACATTCGCCCAATTCCTCCTGACGTTGGGCGATTGCCTGAGTGAATTCCTCCGCTAGAGCCGGATAAGTAGTGATAAGATGCTGAAACCCCTGACGATCGAGCAAAAATAACAAGGTTTCCCCCACTGCTTGCATAGTGGTGGGATAGGGAACCTCTAACATTAACGGTAATTCCCCAAAATATTGACCTTTATTAAAAGTAAAAATCTTACGACTGATTTTATCGTTTTCATAAAAAGCATCCATTTGTCCCTGCAAAACAATACAGAAATAATTAGTTCTTTCTCCCTGTCTAATTAAAATATCCCCGTCATGCAGATGTTTACGACAACCCATTTCAATTAATACACGCAATTGCAGATCGTTAAAATGTTTAAAGTAACTCACCTCCAATAACATTTCTTTTAACGATAGCGGTTTTGAAGGTTTAACTATCTCCTGATCCTGTTCCTTAACTGCCTCAAAACTGTCGGTATTATGCAACCATAACTCTCGCTGGGGAAAAGGAATCGTTATGCCCCGATGACGCAGATTATGCTCGATAATGAAGTGTAGGGAACTTCTCATAAAAACGGCCCGTTCGACTTTTTCCACCCATACCCACAACTCAAAATTTAAAGCACTATCACCAAAACCGTTAAAAATCACCTTGGGAAGCGGATTAAAGGCAATTTCTACCGACATATAGGCTGATTGCAGCAGAATTTCCGTCACTATCAAAGGATCTGTACCGTAGGCAACTCCCACCGGCACAATGACTCGAATGCGCGAGTCGGGATAATGCCAATTCTGGACGCGATTGCTAGTTAAGATTGTGTTAGGAACGATTAACTCTGCACCATCAACAGTGCGAATGGTGGTAGAACGAATCGATATTTCCCGGATATAACCCTTTGTTTGCTCAAATTCGATAAAATCGCCCACTTTTAACTTGCGTTCCACCAACAAAGTTAAACCACTGGTGAGATTTTTGGTTAACTCCTGCAAACCGAAACCGATACCCACCCCCAAACCACCGGCTAAAACAGCGATCGAAGCGAGATTGAATCCAGTCAATTGTAGGGCGATAATATAACCAAAAGCCCCAAAAGCGAAACTAGCCAGAGTTGCGATCGCTTCTCGATTACCTTCATCAAAACCGATACTTTTCAGCAGACGATTTTTTAGTAAACTTTTAAAAGCGATCGTCAGACAGGTGACAAGAACAAACAGTACAAGAATACCAATAGTCCAACCAAGAGTGATCGACACTCCCCCAGCGCGCCAAAGGGGAGTGTTAAAAAAGGGCGTTAACCAAGCTGAGGGAGAGAAAGTCATCGCTAAAGTTTAGATTTGATAGGGATTACCCAAGCGATCCACAAAAACATTGTAATCTAAGGGTAAACGCCCCGGATTAAGCCGTGGTTCCGCCGCGTAACCGATGGGAACGACAACAGCGATCGCCAGATCGGGATGATCGGCAGCACCAATCACAGCTTTTACCTTGTCCTCGATCCAACCGTTGAGAAAACAACTAGATAAACCGAGACTTTCGGCAGCTAAAACCAGATGAGTGGCGGCGATCATGGCATCTTTAATCGCGTATTCCCGGGTTTTTTCGCCTAAATTCTTTTGAAATCCCGGGATTGCCTGTTGAAAATATTTTACCGTGCCTTCGCCCCAGGCACCTGTACTGAGAGCCTGTTCATAGATGGGAGTTAGATCTCCCCCTCCTGCGGCAGCATCGGCAGCGAAAACAAAAGTAACCGGCGCTTGGATAATTTGCTTTTGTCCCCAAGCGGCCTCGGCTAAAGCGGCCTTTTGTGCCTCATCTTGTACTAAAATAATTCGCCAATCTTGGATGTTGAAACTACTAGGTGCGGCAACGGTTAATTCTACTAGGGTTTTCAGCAGTTCCGGGGCGATGGGATCGGTGGTAAAAGTTTTAATGGAACGACGTTGATTAATCGCCGTGGGAACATCGAGAGGCAAGGTCATAAAGTCAATGGATTGAGTTACATATTCCTAACTATTATAAGGTCAAGCTATCAGCCTCAGACTTCGGTGTGACAAAACAGAAATGGGGTGCATCTCACATTTGCAGAAATACCGACAATCAGCAATTATCAGTGACTTTTAAATGATGACAAATGTATCAGCAGCTGTCTGTAAGCATCCCACCGAAAAACTAATGCGCTCCAGGGTTTGGGGGGTAGAACCCCCCAAAAGCTGGGATTGAGTGATAAAATCGAAAGTAATGCCCAATTTTAAAAGAGAGTTTCCCCTGAAAAATCCCAACTTAGTAGATTGACAAAAATGAGATGCACCCACAGAAATAGTAAAACATCAGGGTTAAATTGTGGCAGTCAGGAAAAGATCCACTATACTGTTAGACTTAAACAGGTCATAACCCAATGACCATCTAGCTATAATCATGTCACCGCCACAAAAATCATTTTATGCTTTCTGAGCCGGAACCGAGCGACACTCTCACCACTGCCACCGTCAATATGGGCGATCAAAATACCGATATCAAGCCAATTTTAGCTTTAAAAGAGTTGGTAGCCAGTTTATATCGTGAACAAAACAAAGTTCAAAATCTTTTAAGTTCCCTCGGTTTTGCCCTGCGGAGTTTCAATAATTTAAACCAATTCCTCGATCTTACCCCCTTGATGGCCGCACGAGTGGCAGATGCAGAAGGAGGGGCGTTGATTTTGAGCAAAAATAACGGTCAAGTGGCGCTCGATCAACTCCATTGCCAAGATAATCAAATTAATGGGGAACTACGCCGACAATTAGAGGCAATTATCCGACAATTAAACCAAGAAGCGGCACTTGAGAATAAAAATAATCGATCGCTTCTCGATAGTCTCGACCATAAAATCCGGCAAACTCTCGGACAGGGTACGCAGGTTTATAGTACACCTGTTTTGGTAAAAAATAGTGAGCGGGGACGTTTATACGTTTTCAGTCGCGATCCCGATTATGGTTGGACCCCCACCCGTCGTAAACTGCTGCAGCTAGTGGCCGATCAAACGGCGGTGGCTATAGCTAATAATGAATTAACGATCGAATTACGGGCCAAGGAACGTCAGGATCGAGAGTTAGAAATCGCTTCCGAAATCCAAAATCGTCTTTTACCCCGGCAATGTCCGAAAATTCAGGGGGTAGAATTGGCAGCCCACTGCAAAACGGCTAATCGCGTTGGTGGCGACTATTATGATTTTATCCCCTGCAACTACGATCAATTTAAACCGGCAACGGAGGCGGAAAGGGAAGCCAGTACCGCTCCTTGGAGTATAGTGATCGGTGATGTCATGGGTAAAGGTGTCCCGGCAGGATTATTGATGACCATGACCCGGGGAATGTTGCGAGCGGAAGTGTTAAATCGTCACTCCCCGGCCCAGATTTTGCGTCATCTCAATCGGGTTATGTATGCCGATCTCGATAATTCTCATCGTTTCGTGACATTATTTTATTCCGAGTATGATCCCCTGACGCGCCGTCTTGGCTACAGTAATGCTGCCCATTATCCCACCCTCTGGTGGCGGGCTAAAACGGGAGAGTTAGAGCCTCTCGACACGGAAGGGACATTAGTTGGTTTAGAGGCCGATTCTATCTATGATGATGCCCAAGTGCAATTAGAAGCGGGAGATACGCTGATTTATTATACCGATGGCTTTACCGATGCAGTTAACTCGCAAGGGGAAAGATTTGATCAGAAAAATTGGCTATCGGCAGTTAAAGAAGCCTGTCAACAGTACACCGATCCCGAACAGATTCTAGAATATTTATTTGGAAAAGTGGCCGCTTTTACCGGGTTGGGAAATGACAGTAGCGACGATATGACTTTAGTAGTTATGCGAGTGAAATCGGAAGAATAAATCATCAATTAGCTCAATTCTCCTCTTGCCAAGGAGCAAATAAAGGCAATAAAGCTAACCCGGGTAAAGCGGCAATTACCGTGATTAAAAAGAACCACTGCCAACCGATTGCCTCGGCTAAAACTCCGGAGGGAGCCACCAAAATATCGCGACTAAAGGCCATTAAACTCGATAAAAGGGCGAACTGAGTAGCGGTAAAACGAGCATTGCAAAGACTCATTAAAAAAGCCACAAAAGCGGCAGTGCCTAAGCCGCCGCAGAAGTTTTCAATATTAATAGCTAAGACCATAAAAGGATAATTTTGCCCTAAATTTGCTAAAATAAAATAGGCTAAATTACTAATAGCTTGCAAGCCGCCAAAAATCCAGAGTGATCGATTAATTCCCCAACGACTTAACAGGGAACCACCTAATAAAACTCCCACCATAGTTGCTATCATGCCCAGGCCCCCTTGGATCGCTCCGATATCGGTTTGACTGAAACCAGTTTTTAAGAGAAAAGGAGTCACCATATTATTAACTAAAGCATCCCCTAAACGATAGAGAACAATAAAGGCGAGAATGCCGATTCCTTGACCGAATCGATAGCGTTGAAAAAACTCTTGGAAAGGCAACCAAACCGCCTCTAAAAGGGTTTGGGGAGTATCATCCCTAGGGGGAGTAGCCGGGGCGAAAAAAGACCAAATAATCGTTAAAGCCATCAGTGCAGCTAGGAAAAGATAGACGAGGGGCCAGGGAAAGTGATCGGCTAAAATTAAAGCGATCGAACCAGTTAAAATTAAAGCCAAACGATAACCTAAAACCCCGATCGCTACCCCAGCACCCATCTCCCATTTTTCTAAAATATCTGTGCGATAGGCATCGTAGGCAATATCTTGAGTGGCACTAAAAAAAGCGATCAGTAGAGCATTAATTGCCAATAATTCCAAAGATTGTTTTGGTTGTTGAAAAGCCATGAAACCAATCGCTAAAGTTAAACAAATTTGAGCGATTAAAATCCAACCGCGACGACGACCAAGAAAAGGAGGAACATAGCGATCGAGTAAGGGAGACCAAAGAAATTTGAGAGAGTAGGGGAGAGCGACTAAACTAAATAAACCGATCGATTTCAGATCAACTCCTTCGGTGGTCATCCAAGCTTGCAGGGTGCGACTGGTGAGAAATAAGGGTAATCCAGAAGCGAAACCTAAGAATAACAAAGCCGCCATTTTTTGACTGCGGAACACTTGCAAATAAGCGGAAATTTCTTTGATCATAGAGGGGGATAGGAGGATAGATTAGATTAAAGAATATAGTTAATTGACCCAAAAAGAAAGAAATTAGTTCTGACTGGCATCGTCCCATCTTAACCATGGCCCAGCGATCAAAAAAAATTCCCGAAAAATAGCGGTCTTTCCCCCAACTGGGGCTATAGGCAGTAGAATGGATGAGATTTTGATTCAGTAGTCTTGAAAAATTGCGGTCTTCTCCCTAAGATAGATGCTTGATTCTCCCAACTAGCTCCCACCCCTATTTACCTTTCCCGGATAAGGACTGCCATCCCCACCTTCCCTGCCGACTCCTGTGATTAAAGTGGACTCCTGTTTTATCTCATACCTATTGTCTAATCCCTCCGACTCGGAAGCGACCGGTGACACTGCCGCCATTACCATCGAGGTGCGTTTGGCCCAAAGCCAAGATCTCAAAAGCTTGGCGGAAATTCTCACCGATAGTTTTTTCCCCACGGCCAATTATTGGTCTTTTCTGCGTCCTATCTTTAAATTGGGCATTTACGAGGACTTACGGGGACGATTGCGCGCCGATACCCCCTACTATCACTGTCTGGTAGTCAGTCAAACCAGCGTCACCGCCACGGGTCCTCAGGAAGTTATTGTCGCTACCGCGGAAATCTGCTTAAAATCCAGTTCTTTTTTAGCCGTTCCCATTCCTTATATCTCTAATTTAGCCGTTAGTCCCGATCGCCGGCGTGCCGGTCTGGCCCGGAGATTGCTGCTCAAGTGTGAACAGATCGCTAGAGAATGGGGTTTTGAGGAACTTTCCCTCCATGTTCTCGATAATAATCTAGCGGCCCAGTCACTCTACTTAAGTAGCGGTTATCGTCTGCAAAAAACCGACGGTTGGTTGAGCAATTGGTTATTTAATCGACCACAAAAGTTATTTCTGCACAAGAAAATCAGCCAATGAGGAGATAGGAGATAGGAGATAGGAGACTCCGAGACAGGTTTTAGGTGTTGGGGGTTGGAGTTTTGGGGTTTTGGGGTTTTGGGGTTTTAGTTCAATTTCCCCACTTCCCCACTTCCCCACTTCCCCACTTCCCCACTTCCCCACTTCCCCATTCCCCACTTCCCCACCAGCAAACCCTAGATATTTCGACAAAATTGCGATGCAGAACAATTATAAGGAAAAATTCTGCTATATTATCTGCTAACTCTCTAGAAAACCCGATTAGTTTCATAATCTTTTCCGGGTATCTGAGAAAAAAAATAGTTCATCTCTTTAAAATATGGTTTTAGGGAGATATTTAGTGACCGTGTGAGGCAATTTGTGGTTAATAAGACAAAATCAAGGCTTAAAAGCGGAAAATCAAGCAAATTAGCGGCTAAACCTGTTAAAAAGCGGCGATTGTCCGGTAAATGGTTCCTGACAGCCCTAGGCTTAACCGGCTGCGCCCTAGTTTCCGCTACGGCGGGCGCTATGTTGGCTGTGTCTCTCTCCTCCACACCTTTGCGACAAGCTGCTCTTAGTCCCGAAGAAGCCGCCGCTTTTAACAATCAGCAGGCCATATCCTATCAAAATCTGCAACTTCCCGCCCTCAACCGTCCCGTTAATATTCTGGTAGTTGGGGCTAAAGTGTTGACATCCGATGTCAAGGAGGCACAAACCCCAGATTTGGGTTATCATGCCCCGGTTAATTCCTTAGATGGTTTAACCGATACCATGCTGTTACTGCGTTTTGACCCCCAAAGACAGAAGTTAACCATGCTTTCCATCCCCCGGGATACCCGCACCGATATCGAGGGTTATGGGGAGAAAAAAATCAATGAAGCTAACGCCCTCGGTGGACCTGCTTTAACGGCGGAAACGGTTAGTCATCTTTTGGACGGAGTCGCTATCGATCGCTATATTCGCATTAATGTGCAGGGTGTGGAAAAATTAATTGATGCTTTGGGGGGGGTGACGGTATATGTTCCCAAAGACATGAAGTATAAAGATTTTAGTCAACACCTCTACATTGACCTGAAAAAAGGGGAACAACACCTCAACGGCGAGAAATTCCTCCAGTTTGCCCGTTTTCGTTACGATGCTAACGGCGATATCGGTCGTATCCAACGACAACAGCAATTAATGCGGTCTTTAGTGGAACAAACCCTAAAACCAGCAACTTTATTGAAAATTCCCGATATTATTAAGGTTATCCGCACTCATATCGATACTAATCTCAGTTTAGAGGAGTTACTCGCCCTAGCCGGTTTTGCCTCCAAAACTCAGCGCGCTGATGTGCAAATGCTACTGCTACCCGGAGACTTTAATGGTGATGGTCGGCAAGGGATCAGTTATTGGCTACCCAATCAAAGTAAAATTCAAGAGCTAGTGGCTCAACATTTTAACCACGGCTCTTTTATGGCTGACATCGAAGAAACCACGCAACCGACTCGCATAGCTGTGGAAGATAGCACCGATAATCCAGAAGCGGTGCAAACTCTAGTCAGATATCTGCGCTCATTGGGTTATGAAAATGTTTTTGTCTCTAAGTCTTCATCGCCAATTCTAGAAACTACCAAAATTATTGCTCAAAAAGGGGATAATTCCCTCGCTGCTGCCCTGCATAATAGCCTTGGTGTCGGGGAAGTTTTGGTGGAAAGTACGGGTAATCTCGCTTCTGATGTGACGATTAAAATCGGTCAAGATTGGCAAGAAAAATCAGCTAATCTTTCTGAGCCATCTCTGGGCAACTAAGAAAAAAATCAAGTTTATCTGGGTTATTTATTAGCGTTGGGTTTCCTGCTGCAACCCAACCTACGTTCTCAGAGAAAAATCAAGTTTATCTGGGTTATTTATTAGCCAAAGTTTGACAAAAATCTTGGTGTTCTTGACTAACTATTCCTTGCTGTAACATTGCCAAAACTTCGGCTAAATTACCCGATAATAAAGCATTTTTATCTAGCCATAATCCAGGGAAGACTTGGGAGCAAAAGATGTTATTTTGATTAGATTCTAGGGGCAAATATTCCCCATCAGTTAAGCGAAACCAATCCAATTGAACATCATAAACTCGCCAGATAATATACTCTTGCACTTCATGGCGACGATAAACTTTGAGTTTTTCGTGTAAATCGTAGGAAGCAGTAGAAGCGGCAATTTCTACGATTAATTCCGGCGCGCCTTCTACATAATCATCTTCACTAATGCTTGATTGTCCACTGGTTTCTATTCTTAATAAAGCATCTGGTTGTGGTTGATTATCCCCATCCAGTCGCACAGTAGTATTATCCAGTGTTTCTACTCCCGGTGTCGCCACTTCGTAGGCAGTTAACCAACCGATAATATTAGCGTGGGGTTTACCGTGGTTTTTGGCTCTCACCGCGGCTGCCATATAAACAACTCCTGCGATTAATTCAGCTTTTTTTAGCTGTGTCATTGCTTGATAACGGCGCTCGAATTCGGGACGAGTTAATCTATCGCCATTTTCGAGAGGGGGAATAATATGGGGGGAAACTGTGTTAGTCGATAGCATAATTTTTGGCTCATCAAGAAACTACTATCAAGGCTTAAGTTTTCTTACCAAACTCAGTTAATTTATCGATTAGGTTAAGCTGGGTATCGAGAGCATCGAAGATATCCTATACTTATTTTACAGCGTTTCTCATCATTTACCTGGAACCTTGCGCCATGTTTGCCTTAGTTTCACCAGATAAAATCGAGCTACCAGCGGGAGCCTTAGTGAGATTACCTGCCACTTGGCTAGATTATCAAACTTTGTCTCGGCAAAGGGGCGACAATTCTCGACCTAAAATCAAATATCACAATGGAGAAGTCTTGCTTATGTCTCCACTTCCCAAGCATGGACGTGATGCCCATTTAATTGCTAATATCATCACCACCTTATTGGATTATCTGGGGCGTGAGTACGAGGCTTTTACTCCCGTAACCATGGCATTACCAGAAACAAGTGGTATTGAACCAGATTATAGTTTTTATATTGACCATTGGCCAGCTATAGCAGGGAAAGCCAGAATTGACTGGGTAAATGATCCTCCCCCCGATTTAGTATTAGAAATTGATGTCACCAGTTACTCGAATGTGGATGATTATCTGCCTTATAAAGTGCCTGAAATTTGGTTGTATCGTCAGAAAAATCTCTATATTTATTGGCTAGATAATCAAGAGTATATCCCGCGCCATCAAAGTCAATATTTTCCTAACTTTAACCTACAAAATTTAGTTTCTTTCTGTGGAGAAATTGCCGACAATCGCAATAGTAGTATGGCAATTCGTCAACTAAAACAACATCTCGAAGATTTTTATAAGTAGGGAGGCACAATTATTTGTAGGATGGGTTAGCGGTAGCGTAACATGAGCGGGCGTTGGGTTTCATGCTTCAACCCAACCTACGTTCATCTTATATTTAATTCCACTTTGTACCTCATCATTAAGATAACTGCTATAACCATGAATAATTTTAAAATACTGCTCATCGGCTACGGTAATACTTTAAGAAATGATGACGGAGTGGGAGTGAGAATAGCCGAAATTATTGCCGGGGAGAATTGGCCTCATGTGCAAGTTATCGCTACCCATCAATTGACTCCTGAGTTAGCAGCCGATATAGCTGATGCTTCCCTAGTTATTTTTGTTGATGCGGTCTTATCTAGTCAAACCGATATCCGGATAGAAAAATTAGCGGCAGTTACCGAATGGAATAATTTCGGTCATGCAGAAAGTCCCGCTTCTTTATTAGCATTAACTCAAGCAATTTATCAACAAACTCCCAGGGCCTGGGGAATATTTATTCCTGCTATTAACTGTGAATTTGGTGAAGAATTATCAACAATAACTCAAAAGGGCTTGACAAAAGCGATTAAAGCTATTAGGAAAATTATTACTTCTGAGGATTTGACTGAATACCAAAAGCAGGACTTTGATAATCTTCCGGCAGATAATTTTCAGGAATAGTGCTGTGATTGCCATCCCGGAGAGCCTTGTAGTGAGGAGACATAATTTCGATACCGACTTCGTTACATTTATCCTGAACATTTTGATGTAATTCAGAATAAATATACACCATTTTGTTAGGATGATCGGTGTAGGCATTTAGCTGATAGCTGACATAAAAATCATCGAGACTGGTTTGCAAGACAAAAGGAGCAGGTTCTGAGACAATAAATTGGGTTGCTAAGGCTGCTTCTTTCAGGGTTGCGTGAACCTTACGCCAAGGTAAATCATAACCGAGAGTGACCGTGGTTTGCAAAATTAAAGGCTCTTTGAATTCCCTTTGAGAGACGCTAAAGTTAATCACATTGGTGTTTAACAGCGATGAATTAGGAATCGTGATAATTTTATTAGCCGGTGTGCGAATACGGGTGACTAATAATCCTTTTTCAATCACATCCCCAATAACATCACCAATAGAAATTTTATCTCCTAGTTGAAAAGAGCGGGTATAGATGAGGATAATTCCCCCCACCACGTTAGCAATAGCAGAGGTAGAACCCAAGGAAAATAGTACCCCTAAAAATACCGACACCCCCTGAAAAGCAGGAGAATTAAATCCGGGTAGATAGGGAAAAGCGATGACTATAGCTAAGGCAATTATCAGCAGTGACAGTAAATTATAGGTTGGTTTTGCCCAATCGGGATAGAAACCATGAATTACTAAATTTTCTCTTTCCAATGCCGTGAAAAATGGTCTAATTGCCCTCAACAGATAGTGAGTTATAAAAACAACTAGCAGTATGATAAAAATATTGGGTAAATATTTTGCTATCTCTTGGGAAAAAACTTCTAAAGCACTAAAAAAGTATTGCAGAAAACCATCACCAAATTTTCTAGTCCAGGGAAAAAGACGAAGGATAAAAGTTAAATAAAAATAGAGAATAGTTAAAATAATCAGAGTGCGGATAAATTGCAAAACTCTTAGGGAAAAAATTCCTATTGTCCTGGAACTAATAATCTCAAAATTTTGGAATCCAACCCCAGGAACTAGGGAGGTGATTAATCTCTGAATCTGGGGAAAAACCCGCGAAGATATAAAAATCATCGCCCAGAAAATTAAAACCGTGGACAAGGTGGCACTTACCGTCAAAGCTGCATCTTTTAAGAGTTTATCTGGTTGACGTTCTTGACGATAACGGACAATGGCTGCTTTAATCTTTGCTAAAGCTCGTTCGGCTAATACTTCTTGACTCACTGCGTGTAATTTAGCATCTCTAGAAGTAATAGTAGCGATAACCGTATCTCCCAAAATAATCGAAGGGTTTTTGTCTTCAGGATCGATTTTTATGGTTAAATCTTCAGGAGAAAGAGCATCGTCATCGGCAATTTTTTCGATTCTAGCTGTAATTGATTTCGCTCTTTCTTGCGCTGAAAAAGAACCTATTCCTTGCCGAATCTTAAAAAGTTCTTGATTATCAAGCATTACGGGAAAAACTTCTCCCAAAGTTTCCAGGGGTATTTCCTGTCCCTGTTTAGCAGGATTATTCTGGGCTGCTATCCTCAAGATAGGGGATAGAGTCAGTAACAAAACTAAACAAAACAGTCCTAGGTAACGCCAGATTTTTTTCATCTTCTAAGCTACAATTTCACAGGAGCGATCGAGTTTAATACCTCTTTTTTTCATCGTAGCATGGAATAGTTCTGTGGATAACACTTGTTCCACGGGATAAATCCCAGCTTTTTGGAGTTTTGCCCCTAAGATTAATTCTGCCACGCTGCCAGTTCCCCAGCCAGCTGCTTGAGCAGTGTTCTCGTGAACCATAGTTGCTTGATAAACTGCTTTTTGCTGCCCTTGCCATCCGGCGACTTTTGCTAACATTGCTACCCCAATTCCCGAAAATTTATCGGTTACTTCTGTCATGCGATAACTAACTTGGGAAAAAAACTCAATTCCCCGAGAACTTTCTACCCAAGCATCGGGAAAAATATGGGCAGTAATCCAGGTTAAGTGATTATAAAAATCGGGAATAGAACCAAATTTTGTGATCACATTTTGCACTGGAAAAGATTCGGCAAAAGTATAGGTTTCTGGCATATCAAACCAATAAACACCAGTTTTACCCAAAGGAGCGGGAAAGTCAATTACTTCTCTAGCAGTATAGGGTTTAATCTCTTGCCATTTTCCCTCAATCCAAGCTAAAAAAGGCTTTTTTAAGCCGAGAAAAGTTGTCCGCATCACAGTTAATCCCGCACCTCCTGAACCGGCTACGGCATAATTTAAACGGATCGTTTCTACCCTATCTAACTGTTCCACTCCCTCCCGCACTATACTATTAGAAATACCGGGAAAAATTCCCGTATTAACCACGGCAGTTATTCCCGCTTTTATCGCTAATTCTCGATAGGGTATTAACTTTTGATAAAAAGAACGATGATCACTAACATCAATATAATTGACTTTTTCTTCAATGCAAATTTTTACTACCCTGCCATCGCGATAATGAAAGGGACCGGCACAATGAATAACTAAATCACTCTTTTTAATTGCCTGTCTAAGCTTGTCTATTTCTTCTAAATCTAAAGCCAAAAACTGCATTCTTGGCAGTAATTTAATCGCTTTTTTCTTCCGTCCGGTGACAATAATTTTAGCTGCAGTATGATTAATAATATCTAGGGCGACACTTTGACCAATGCGACCAGTGCCACCTAAAATTAAAACAGTTTTTTCCATGGCAACTATCAATAATATTTGTTGCCCTAGTATAGCATACTCTTGGCAAATTTGCCTATTTTCCAAGATGAAAATTTTAGAATAATCCCAACTTATTTAATGCGTCCGAGGGGCAAGAAAATAGTTAAAATCTCACCTTCTTCGGGTTTTTCACGCACAATAAATTTACCTCCCAAAGCTTGAAAAAGGTTTTTAGTTACCTTCATATTCAGACTTAAACTACCCGTCTCTGGTTGAAACATTAAGACTTTTCCCAAAGCTTTGAGGGTAAGATTAGGCGATTTTACCTGAGTTTGGAACTGCATTTTTAATTGATTTCCTGCCGTTGATATATGTACTTGCAACAGGCCACCACTAGCCATACTGCGAGTACATTTTTCCACGACTCCATTTAACATTTGATCCAATAAATTCGGGTCGCTAATTACCGAAGGCAATTTTTTCGGTACATTAACTTCTAAATTGACATTGCGCCGTTTAGCTTGTTTTTGCCACCGGGGAATACTATCTTGAAAGACTTTTTCTAGGGCAATTGGAATTAATTGAATCGGTTTATCTCCCAGAGGATTAATCCCCAATTCTGCCGCTCGGAAAATTAATTCCATGCGCTGAATTTGTTCACTACATTCTAAATCAATTGTTTCTAAATATTTTTCCACATCTTCCGTTACTTTTGCCCGTTTTAATAATAATCGGGTAATGGTGCGAATGGTGGTTAAAGGAGTGCGAATTTCGTGGGTTAAAGCGCGCAATAATTCCAAATCACAACCCGATTCTAAATTAGAATTATCTTCCTTTGGGGGAGTGATTTCGCTATTGATAGACGATTTCGTTTTTTTCAGGTCTAAGTTAGACTGGTCGGGTAAATTTTGCAGTAATTGGCGACTAAATTGGCTAACTAGACGATAATCCGGCGAGGGACTGCCATTAGCCTCGATAATTGCCTCTAAAGTCTCGATTTGCGGATAACGCAGATTAACTAATCGTTGCCGCAACTGCTGCCAAGCTTGCTGAGTGAGGACGGGATCAAAGGAAAATTGAAAAGAGGATAAACCCCACTGATCTTCGCCTAAAACCAGCAAAAGAGCGAAACTTTCGCTAAAAACCAGACAAAATCTTTCATTAGCAATCGGATCCGTTGGCAAGAGAGGCAATTCATGAATCTCTGTCGGGGAAATATCGGCGGCGGATTTTTCCTGAGAAGGCAATTGCAAACCCAGCCATTGTAAATGTTTTAAAGCTTTAACGGTGAAAACACCGAATTTAAAACCCGTTAAAGCCTTGCTTTCTCTGACTAAGGCCGTCGGACCGGAGAGAATTAAACCCCGACTGGCAGCATTATTTGGGTTTTGTAATAAGATATTTTCTAAAGATGCGATCGCTGCGAACCATTCACTTTCCGCTTTCAGTTGCGATCGCTTGAGCCATTCTGATAAATTAGGATAAAAAGCATTGGGAGTGAAAGTTTCCCGGTCCTGATGGTCAGTCGGTGGGAAAATATCGCTTAATTTCGGTAAAGACCCCTCTAACATCGTCTTCATCACTGACTAGATACAAATTCCTTACCTAGAATATTACCCCCGTCAATGCTCATCCCATAACGGTAAAACCGAACTCTATTGGCAGTGATATCCGCGTTTTGATAGCAGTTATCTTAATAGTGAGGTACAAAGTTTTCGTTTTGGGGAGTCGGTAGTCGATAGCAAATTAGGTTACACTTCATCGAGGATGATGAGAAAGGCTGTCAGTCGGCTTAATGATTTGTAATATAGGTTAGTCCAGTTGATTACCTATGCTGGTTGTGGGTTTAGTAGCTCAATTCAACCTCGATAAATCTGATATTTAATTACACCTCCCGACTTATGTGTTTTTTTGTTACATTTAAGTATTTTTTTTGTTTATCTATGGTTATCATAGGGCAAGTTAAATTGTTCCCAAATTATTTCCCTAACTAACCAATCTTTGATCCCAAACCCTTTTGCCTTGACATTACGTCAATGGGAGGAACCATCGGCTCTTGGTTTGCCTGTTTAAGTGTTGCTTTCAAGCTAGGTAAACAGTTGAGTGGTGGTAACTTTCGAGCAATAGTTGGGGTCGGTTATTGACTATATTTTGCCGTGAGCAAATTCTGAGAATTAATCAGAACTAAGTGCGCTTGAGGACGTGGAGTTATTCCCTGTTCCTGCTGCCCTTTGTCTGTCTTCCGAAACCCTCAGTGCTGCGGATTTCAGGTTCATTTATCTTTTGTCTGAGAGAGAGTAAAAAATATGCTGCACATTCATATTCTTCAGGATACGTTTTTCAAGTCTTCCACAGCTTTTTCCGAAACCCTCAATAGTGGGCAAAAATCCTTAATCAAAGCAGGAACTAAACTGCCAATTAAGTCCTATTCTCGCCAAAATAATCATTATTCTGTCAAGTTAGCCGCAGAACAAGGTTCAGTGGGAAAAGCGGGATTTTTCTTTGATGATCATGTACAAGTAGAAGAAATACGGGGCGTTTGGCTCACCAATGTTGACAGTGATATTCTCAAGTCTAAAGATAACCTAAAAGCTGGGTTGGAAAAACTTAAAAATTTAGGTTTTAATACTCTTTATCTAGTAGTTTGGAACAAAGGCTATGTGTTTTTTCAATCACAAATTGCTGATAATGTCTTCACTGCCGATAAGGAAAAACTCAAAAAAGTCAACCTTGAAAAAGAGTTAGTCGGTAGAGATCTACTAGCAGAAATCATTGAGATTAATCAGACAGAAAAGTATAACTTTCGGATTATTGCTTGGTTTGAATATGGTTTAATGGTTCCTCCAGCTGCTCCCTTATTTGCCCAAAAACCAGATTGGTTTATGCTTACTCATCAACAGAAAAATACAGTTGATGGTGATGGGAATTGCCGATTAAATCCCGCTCATCCTGAGGTTAAAGATTTTTGGGTTAGTCTTATTCGTGAAGTGGTTAAAAACTATGAAATTGATGGTATTCAATTAGATGATCACTTCGCTATTCATCACGCAAAACTCTTGCCTAATGGTACTAAAATTTTTGATTTTAGCATGGGGTTTGAATCCTTTACTATCAAACTTTTTCAAAAGGAAACTGGTTCAGTTAGTCCCTTAAGCAATCCCCAATTAGCGAAATTTAAAGATTGGCGTAAGGAGAAGTTAACTCAATTAGTGCGATTGATTTTTAAAACCATTAAAGCGGAAAAAGACGATTGTATTCTCTCCATTTCTCCTAATCCTTTACGATTTTCTGTTGATCATGCTTTAGCTGATTGGGAAGCATGGGAAAAGGAAGGATTAATTGAAGAACTAGCATTACAAGTTTATCGTCCAACTGTCCCTATTTTTGAAGGCGAAATCGATAAATCAGAGGTAAAAGCAGCGCGGGAGCATATTCCCACCGTCATCGGTATTCTCACTGGTTTAAGACCCAGTGATAGACGAGTAAATTTCCAATTAATTCAAGCACAAACTCAGGAGACTCGTGAGCGAGATTTTGCTGGTTTTGCCTATTTTTTCTATAGCAGTTTATTAGACCATATTCCCACCACAGAAACCGTGGCTGACAGGGAGAAAAAATTGGCTCAAATTCTTGCTACAGATCAATTTGTTTAATTTATTCTTTGAGATTCAAAATTATCCATAAAAGGAGATAAATTCATGACTCAATCTTCTCTTTCAAAAACTGAAAAGTTGGACGAATGATCCTTGAAATGCAGTTTTGTCAGCCTTGGGTATTGCCACAGGAACTAAGCTATTTCATGGCTTGCCCGCTTTAGTCTCTGATCCCCTAAAAGCTACAAGGGTCAAGTTAATGGTTAAGAAAAATAATTGATTGTAATGCTATTCTAAAGCTTAATTTAGAATAGCATTATTGATGCCAAACTTTCTAGTAAAAATTACCATAAAACAATAGTAAACTTTTGTAAAAATATGATTTTTATTAGTTTAATTAAGGTAGAGTATATCCAGAGGAATTAACCAATCAATAAATATTGAATAAACTGGAGCTATACAGATGAAATTTGGGATTGATATGGGTCATAATTGCCCACCTCATGACGTTGGCGCATCGGGAGTTAGACAGGAAGATGTTGTTATTAAAGAGGTGGGTACTCGCCTAATTGCTAAATTAGCCGCAGCGGGTCATTCAGTAATTAACTGTACCCCGACCAGTGCCGTTAGTGTTAATGATTCTTTGCGAAAAAGAGCCAATAAAGCTAATAGTAACAACGTTGATATTTTTGTTTCTATTCACTTTAATGCCTTTAAACCCACCACAAACGCAATGGGAGCGGAGGTTTATGGTATTAGTAAAACTTCTCAAGCGATCGCTAAATCAGTTTTGACGGAAATTGTCAAGCTAGGATTTAAAAATAGAGGGGTAAAAAATACCCGTTTTTCTGTGTTAGTAAATACTTCAATGCCAGCGATTTTAATTGAATGTTGCTTTGTGGATTCCCAAGCAGACATGGCTCTTTTTGATGCAGAAAAGATGGCAGAAGCGATTAAAGTTGGTTTAATTGGGGACGCTGATGACAACTCCACACCGGAACCAGCTACCTTAAGAATTACTCAAAAAACTGTTCTTAAACCCTCCACAAATCAAGCCTCTGAATTAGAGGCAAGTACCTTAGTTGAGATTGAACCGGGAGATTATGCCGTGTTGGATGTGCGCTTAGAAGAAAGACATTTTTGGGTGAAATGGCCTGATAAAAGTCAGGCTAATCGAGATGAACATTTCATTTTTGAGGAATTTGCCAAAATCCTTCAATAGACAAAAATTTCTCGATATATTTCCCAAAATAAAGGGAAATATATCAGGAAAATAATTGATTCTCTACCGCTCACAGGAGACAGCAATGGCTTTACTAGATGACTTAGTTCAACGATATGCTCAAACTGATTTGTCCATAATTTTTCGAGAAGTTGACGCTACCGATAATCGGCAAGTGAACTTAACTGCAATTCCTGCCGATCATTTTAGTCATTTAAAAGAAGTTTCTCTGGCTCAATGGCTATTAGAGTCCGCCAGAGCCACCAGTAAACTAGCCAAGGAACAGAAAAACTTCGCTGGTTTAAAATGGCGCAACGAAATGACTCCCTTTGCTACTCCTAAATCGATTCAAGTACCTTCTGAATCGGAAGCGGTGGACTTTTGCTTATTCACGGATATTGACAAATTTCTGCGAGGTTATTGGAAATTTTTAACCCGTGAACCCTATAAAAGATTAGAAGAAAATACTCAAACTCCTGAAAACTTTATCGGTTTTATTCAAAGTAAAGGCTTTGCTGCCGATATAAGTTATATCAGCAAAGTGTTAAAACTTGTTCCCGAAGCGAGGACTTTACTAGCAAAAGCCAACGGAATTGTTATTCCACCACCCCCCGATACCTTACAAGTAACCAGTTTTCCCAAGGAAGTGGAGGTGGGACAAAGTTTTCGGATTGAAGGAACCGCAGCTGCTGCCGATAAGGGCAAAAAACTAACCGTTTTAATTGATAATAAATTCCCCCTAGATGATATTGAAATAGGAGAAGGAGGGGAATGGAAAGCCGAATTTGTCTTCTTACAAGCTGGCGATCGCATTGTTAAAATAGCCATTAATAATCAAAGTGTAGAAATCAAAATCAAGGCTTCTCCACCCCAGACAACAGGTGCAGTTAACCTGAATTTAACAGGAAGTGTCGGATTAGGAGGAATCAACCGAACAGCCGATAAGATTGCGGTTAAACAGCGATTACATTCCCTCGGCTATACTTTTGTCGGTGATCCTAATAGTGCAGCCTTGAATACAGGTTTTACTAATGCCATTAAACTATTTCAGTCGATTATTGCCGGTGCAGAAGTAATCAGAGGCGATGGTCGGGTGGATGTGGACGGAATCACCCATCGCTGGTTAGAAGCGGCCAATGCAGCCCGTTGGCAAACCATGCCAGATAGCAATGATTCTATCAGTCTCCGGAATCATGAAAAAGCCCAAACTAATGATGATCATGATTTTGGAACAAGTTGGTTAGCAGAAGTGATCTTAGAAATTGCTGTCAGTTACCATAATAATTTCCGCGCTTCTCATCCTAATGCCGCACCTTTTAGTATTAACGATGTCAGTCGGCCGCAAGGGGGTGATACTCAGGAACACGCAGGACATGAAACTGGCTTGATGTGTGATGTCCAATTGCCGAGAAAAGATGGTGGATTAGGGGGAATTGTTTGGTCAGATAATAGTTTTGATCGAGAAGCTACCAGAGAAATAATTAAAGCCATGCGACGACAAAAACTGGTTAGTCAAGTGTTTTTTAATGACACAACCCTGAGAGGTGAAACTTTTTTGGGACAAAAACTATGCAATTTTGCTCCTGGTCATGATAACCACATTCACTTTGCTATTCGCCCTCCCGTGAGAGCTTAGTTTAATTGATTAAATAACCAGATAATTCAATAATTGAGAGGTAAAAACTATGGGAATTGTACCGACAGCATGGATGCCTAACTGTTCGATGAAAAGAATCATTATTCACTGGACGGCAGGGGGACATAAAGCATCTAGCAACGATAAATCTCATTATCATATTTTAATCGAGGATGATGGTAAGTTAGTGCGAGGAACTCACTCAATTAAAGATAATGTTTCCACCGCAGATAATGTTTATGCGGCTCATACGGCACTGTTTGGTACGGGTTCAATCGGAGTTAGCGTCTGTTGTATGAGTGGTGCAGTGGAAAACCCATTTAAAGCAGGAAGTTTTCCGATGACGCAAACCCAATGGGGAACCATGGCGCAGGTAGTAGCAGAACTCTGTGATTTTTACGATATTGAAGTAACAGCTAAAACCGTTTTAGGTCATGGAGAAGTAGAACGTGAGTTTCCTAATAAACCCCAACGCGGAAAATGGGATCCGATGGTTTTACCCTGGGATACATCTTTAAGTAAAAGACAGGTGGGAGATCAATTTAGAACCCTAGTCAAAACGAAATTAACGGGCGTTTCTGGTTTAGTGGAAACTCCGGCTAGTATCACAGCAGTTGTTCAAGGAAAACCCTTCCGAGAAGCGCAGATATTTAATGAAAAAAGTATCGTCAAGATTCGTCCTTTGCTAGATACTTTTAATTGGAAAATTATGACTGCCAATGATCAAGAAGTGATGGAATTAAAATTTGCTGATGGAGAAGAAGCAAAATCCTTAAAATTTTTGCTGATTGAACACAGCAATAAACCGATGGATATTCCCGATGGAACTAGCCAACAAGAAATCATCAAGAAAATTGAACAATTCGGCTTTGTGAAAATAGTAGATTTGGCACAAGCACTGAATCTTTCTGTAACTTGGGATGGCACAACTCGGACAGTAACAATTGAGTAAAGATCGACAACATCAGGAGATGATTTTATGCAAACCTACACGATTAAATCTGGAGATACCCTCAGAGGAATTGCTTTAAAATTTTATGGTGATGCTTCAAAGTTTGTGGTAATTCAAGAAGCCAACGATATTGCCAATCCTAATCAAATTTCCGTGGGACAAGTTTTAGAAATTCCCGATCTTGCCGATGACAATGACAATAATCCCCTAGAAGATTTTCATCGGGCTTTTCCTAATAGTGTACGCTGGCGATTGGCAGAAGATGGAGTGGAAATTGAAGGTAGCGGCATTGAGCGAACCAGTGGTCAACCAGCGACTACTACTAAAATTTGGAATAATTTTTCTGATGAAATTAATCAATGGTCAAAACATTTTAATGTGCCGGCAGTAATTATTATTGCCACCATCGCCACCGAATCGAATGGAAAAGCAGACGCTATCCGCAAAGAACCGGGTTATGGATCTGATTCTATCACCCCTCATTTGATCAGTGTTGGCTTAATGCAAACATTAATTTCTACGGCCAGAGGTACATTACATGATTCAACCATCGATCGAGATGACTTAAAAAATGCCAGTATTTCTATTAAAGCAGGAACGTCATTTATTGCTGATCAACGCTTGAAAACTTTGTTAGATCCCCCCAAAGTTGCCTGTGCTTATAATGCTGGTTCTCTATTTGAAAACAAAAACCCCAATAATCGTTGGCGAATGCGTCAATTTCCCATTGGTACTTCCGCACACTGCGATCGCTTTATTAAATTCTTTAACGATGCAGTCTTTGTTTTGCAAGGAACCACAACAACTGTTAGCGTCGGCTATCAACAATTTTATCTAGCTTGATTTCCTTGGCTTTCTTGGGGTTCTGATCATCAATTCAGTTTGCAGCTCTCAAGCATCAATTTTAGTCAGTCATGTCCAGTTATCTAGTTAGAAGAAATTTGTCTTTCTATTTATTTCAAGATTTCAAGGAGTGGTAAAGCCGTGTTATTCAAGCTTTTTCAGCGATTCATTATCTTTGGATTTACTTTAGTAATAATCTTAATTTTTCTAAAACCTGTGTATGCAGCAGAGCCTTGTCAAATAGTGCCGACTTCTCAGATTTCTTCTATCGATCAGGCTAAATGTTTATTGCGTCAACCCAAGATTTTTGGGAATGTAGGACCAACTTTAACCAGTTTACCTGCTCCGTTCGATCAACTCTTAACTAGACCCACCATCGAGATCAGTAAAGAGCAATTAAGACGATATCTACAAGCTCAAAGAATTAACGAAGCAAACATTGGCGGTTCCTTAGATAACCCTGTCTCACGAACTAATAATAATAATCCCAGTGCAGAATTGGCTCGTTATTTTATTATTCATGATACCAGTACCCCTAATTTTGTAAATGATCCCTTTCCTAATAATATTAATGAAGCTAGTTGGAAGTTTAACAACTTCAATCAATATGGTAGTGGCGACAATTCTCCCGCCCATATCATTATTAATCGAGTAGGAGATTCCGTCACTCGTAAGGATTTTAATACCCCTTGGCGTTCTACAAAACGAGAATCAGATCAATTTTGTGGGGTGAATAAATGTAAGGGTTTATTCTTAGCAGTTGAATTAGTTCAACCTAGAAGATGTCAACCAAACCCTGGTCAAACACAGTGTTCTCCACCCAGAAAAAATGATGCTAAATCGCCCGATCCCGGCTTTACCAAAGCCCAATTAGATCGCCTAGCAGTTGTTTATATTGCGGCCAGTGTACGGCGCGGAAAATGGTTAATTCCAGCCTTTCATGTTGTTCTCGATCAAATTGTACCAGGTGGACATGATGACCCTCAGAATTTTAACCTAGATCAATGGTCAAAACAACTTAATGACATTCTAACTGAAATTCGCTAATTCGTTTTTAGGAGTTAATTATGAACAAATATTTGAGACAGTTACTGTTAACAATTGCAGGAATTTACCTCATTCTAATGGGCAGTTTTCTCTCTCCTGCCTTCGCACAAGTTAGCTATACTCCCCCTACTCAATCGGCGAGTGTTCTACAAGATATTCCATTTAATCAAGCTGTTCCAGTCGATGAAGCCTATCGCAAAGAATTTGAAAAATGCGATAAAAATGATACTTTTCGAGGATTTTCTTTACCAATTATTAGAAGATGTAAGAACGATCCTAATAATGTTAAGGCCCTGTTAAAATTCTCAGACGGAACAATTTTTATCGAATCGAAATTGAGTTTAGATATTGATGGTTCATGGTTAGCTTGTAAAGGACAAGGTGCGCCAACTTCTCAATGTCCAACTTCCTTTAATTGGCCAACAGAAACCCAAGAACCTAATAAATTCGTTGATCCCGATAACTTTGCTTATATCGTCAATCCAGTATCTAATTTTCAAAAAAGTAATGATCCCGGTGGAAATCAATTATTTGAAAAGAAAACAGGGGTTAAGTTAGGAGATTTAGGAGTAGTCGTTTACAAAGATAAGGTGGTTCCTGTATTCGTCGCTGATAGCGGCCCTTATAATAAATTAGGCGAAGGTTCATCCTTACTTCATCAATTGATTGGTGAAGATAAATGCAAACCAGGTAAACGGAGAACCGATGGAAAAACTCGCACGGATAAGCGATGGACAAGTGACGTTTATTGTACTGACTACAAGAATGTTAGTGTGGAAGATAAAGTTCTCTTTTTTATCTTTCCCAACTCTAAAATTCCGAATTTGAGTCCAAGTAATGCAGTTGCAAAAATCAACGCTGAAGCTTTGAAACGCTTTGAAAAACTCAAAAATAATCGTGGTGCGGTTATCCAACTGAATCAACCCACATCTGGACAAAGTTTTCCTGCTAACACTAACGTAAACTTTTCAGGTACAGCTAATCCAGAAGTAACCCGAATTAAAGTTAGTATTGGTCCGGGAGGTTCTTTTGAAATTGCCGATTTAAAAGGGGTTAAAGATAATTGGAATTTTACCAAAAGTTTCAATACTAAAGGTATCAACAGACCTGTTATTATTCAACCTTTTGATGCTGCTGATCAACCGTTAAAAACCCTCACTTTTTCTCTAACCATTAACTAATAATCTGAGTTTGAGTCGTCCTTCAACTGTTGTGACTATTCAATACTGCAATTGTTATAATGTTTCACGATTCCTTCACCAAAACTTTCTGATTAACTTAGGAAAAATCACCATGGCTAACTTAAATTTTGTCATCATCCAAGAACTAAAGCATCAAGAAATTTGTGATGCGTCTGCTTCAATTCCTTTAGGACAAGATCAGTTTATTGTTGGCAATGATGAGGATAACATTTTGCGGTTTTATTCGTCTCAACAATCAGGAGAGCAGATTATTCCTCATCTAGATATTAACGATTATTTTCCCAATAACCCTAAACGAAAAGAAGTCGATATTGAGGGAGTCACAGAAGTTGATGGAGTTATTTATTGGATAACATCTCATGGTCGTAATAAAGATGCTGAAAGAAAGCCACTACGTCATCAATTCTTCGCCAATAAAATCACAAACGCTAACCCTCCTACTCTTGAACAAGTGGGAAAATCTTATACTCAACTACTCCTACGGGATATGATAGAAGACCCTAAACTAGCTTTCTTGGATCTTCAAACCGCAGAAACAATTGCACCCGAAAAAGAAGGAGGATTGAATATTGAAGGTTTAACCGCAACACCTCAAGGAGAATTACTGATCGGATTTCGTAATCCTGTTCGAGACGGAAAAGCTATTTTAATTCCGTTCAAGAATCCCCAGGATGTGATTCAAGAAAATCAAGACATTAAAGCAGAATTTGGTGATCCTATTCTGTTGGATTTAGGAGGATTAGGAATTCGTAGTATCGAATATTGGTCAGCAATTGATGCTTATTTAATTATTGGAGGTGATTCTGGTACAGGAAGTCAATTTACCCTCTATACTTGGTCTGGTAAGATAGCAGATAAACCTAATCCAATTTCTCTCGAATTTCCCCCAGATTTTCGTCCTGAATCTATTCTGATTTACCCTCATTTGAATGATCAATTTCAGATTTTAAGTGATGATGGAGGAGTCATTAGAGTTGATGGACAAGAATGTAAAAAAATTCCTTCTGACAATCCAGATAAATTCTTTAGAAGTGTTTGGGTTAAAATTAATAAACTTTCTGCGGAAGTCAAAGAATAGGGAACGCTCAGAGAAATTAATAATTAACTTACTGACTTTTTCTCTAATTGATTCACTTCTACTCTGTAAAATTCAAGGACAAAATTATGGCTACCTTAAAAGACATTATCAACGATAATAAAACCCTAAGCCGTTCTCAACTAAAAGCGGATCAAGGATTAGTAAGAGAAATTCAAACCAAACTAGCTAACTTAGGATTATATCCGGGTGGACAATGGATTGATGGTGATTTAGGCACTGGAGATACTTTTACTTGGCGAGGACTTAAAGAATTTTGTCAAGCCTTGAATTTATCTGGAATCCCTTCTGAAACAGTGGCAATTAATCTCAGTATTGCTACTAATTTACTTGACACAAAACAGCTACCTTTTATCTTAGATCAAGCCAAAGATACTCAATTTATACTTAACAAATTAACCACCATCCAAGATAATTCAATCGCACCGGTCAATATTGGGGTAACTCAGTCATTCGTCGCTAGAACACTGCGGAATTCGCCTTTTGCGATGGAAGTGGACGACTATCCTGAACACTTAAAACAGAAACCAGACGGGACTAATTTAGTTTCCTACGGAACTAATTTTACTCTCGTAGGATCAGGGAAAACTATTACTTTTAGAGATTATCCCCAACGGGGAAACTTACCCAATATTGACACAAATGGCTTAAATTTTCTGGCCAGTAACATCTCTCATGCCTGTGTATGTGTGGGAAGTTTTGGCGATGGCAGCAGTCCAATCAAAACCCATTGGTTAGGGAAAGATGCCTTTAATCCAGAACAATTACTCAGTGCCACTAAATTCATTGGAGTTCTTAACGCAATTGAACAAATTAATGGGAAATTCCCTACAGTTGATGTTGATAATTGTGTGATTGAACCAGCTAATTCTCCCAAACCTAAATTTTTTGATCTGGTGGTTGATATGGTTTCCTATAGAAAAGATGCTGATGGTTCTCTGGGACGCTCGAATCAAATTGGAGCCTTATTTAAACGCTTTACTAAACGAGCGGATTTGGAAGCTTGGCTAAAAGCTCAAACGGGAAATACCAGTTGTAAATTTACTGGGGGATATTTTAATCCTTCTCTGATTAAAGATCCAATTATCAAAGATTTAAGTAGCAGTGCCACCGTCTTAAGATCACCAGTAGATAATACCACGGGAATAAATGATGTATCGACTTATGATTTAGTGCGTTTAATTACGATGTTAGGGTGGCATCTACATTTAACTACTAATACTCGTTTTATCGGCAGTCAATGGAATAGTTTAGAAACCGTTGTTCGTGCTATGGGAACCGATGCAGCACGATATATTGATGTTGCTTTAGAAACTTTAGGTGTGATAAATGTGATTAGTCAACCTGTGGTAATTTCTAAAGTTGGCTTCGGTCCTAGTTCCTTTGCTTATGTAGCTTTCGTCAAATTTGTTGATAATCGTGTGCAACCAGCTAAACTGAGAACTTTTTCCTTAGCTCTTCGTACTCCCAACGGTTCCGACAGGGAAAGAGATACCAATTTAGCCGCCGCTGTCACCGAAATTGTCCGCCGCATTTTAACCGAAGAATTGGCTTAATTTGCTTTGGTCATAACTAAAAACAAAAACTTGTAAAATCAATAGTGAGGTCTTAAAAATGAACCTAGGAACCCTTCTCGAAATTATTGTTGCTCTAATTTTTATCTACTTAGCTTCCAGCCTTATTATCTCCGAATTACAGGAACAATTGGCTGCCTTGCTAGAATTTCGGGCTAAAAATTTAAAACAAGCCCTAGAAATATTCTTGGGAAAAAAGACGATCAAATCTTTGTACAACAATGACTCGTTATTATCAAGTTTCAATCAATACACTAATCCTATAACTGGAAACTCAGCAGGTCCTTCCTATGTTGAACCAAAGGTTTTGGCAGAGTCTCTAATTAGTCTAGTTAATAGTCAACTTTCAGATAATGAAAAATTATTGAAAGCGGATTTTTTAGGAAAAAATCTTGTTGAAGAAAAAACAGGAATTTTTAAGAAATTAGCTAGTATTTCCGATTTCTCTAAAATAGACGAATTAGCTATTGACAGATTGATAGAAATAGGTTATAGCACCAAACTCAAACATGACAATCCAACTCTGGAGAATTTTGTTGATGAAATAGCCAACACTTTTACTCAAATTATGGAGCGAACATCGGGAGTATATAAAAGAAATGCCAAGGGGGTATCTTTTGCTTTTGGTTTCTTAGCGGCTGCTTTGCTCAATATTGACAGTTTTTATGTCATTGAGCAATTATCCAAAAATCCCAATTTAAGACAGGGAATTAATCAGTTAGCAACAGAAGTTGTTAAAACTAATGAATCTTGTTTTAAAGATGCTAAAGGTGATCCTAACAAAGTGGCTGAATGTACAGAAAAATTACAAGCCAGTGTCAAGGACTTAGAAAAAATTAATCAACCTTTGCCGCTTGGTTGGAATGAAAAAGGATGGTTTAATGGTGAACAAATAAAAGAACAAAATGGCTGGCAAGCTATCTTTGGCTGGCTAATGACAGGAGTAGCCGTGGCGATGGGCGCACCTTTTTGGTTTGATGTTTTAGGGAAGCTTATCAATGTGCGTAATACGGGTAAACCCATATCACCTAATACTAAGAAATAAATAATTAGGTACACCATCTTACCATGTTTTAGCCGATTCTAAAACAAGTTATTTCTTACTTTTCTTCTAGTAATTTCTTGTCTTTTTGTCTTTTATTGCCGACAATTTTCCCAATCCTCACTTTTCCAGTTAATAAGGAGAATACAATCATGCAATCTCTCAAATTTTCTATTGTCCAAGAAATCAAACATCAAGGAATTTGTGATGCTTCTGCGGCCATTGCTTTAGGAGAAAATAAATTTGTTGTTGGTAATGATGAGACGGATCCAGAATTAGGTAATTTTCTCTGGATTTATTCCTCTCAAGAGTCGGGAAAAGTGCTGGAAACCATTGACATTAATAGTTGGCTAAAAAACAATCCTAAAAACAGAGAAATTGACTTAGAAGGGGTAACTGTACTCAATGACATAATCTATTGGATTACTTCCCACGGTCGCAATAAAAGTGCTGAACGAAAACTCCCTCGTCATCAATTTTTTGCTAGTAAAATTACCGATGACGGCTCTAGTATAGTTCAAGTGGGTGAGTCTTATACTCAGTTAGTATTGCGCGATATCATCGAAGACTCTCAATTGGCTAAAATATTTGACTTCAAAACAGCAGAAACCAAAGCTCCCAAAGCTGAAGGAGGATTAAATATTGAAGGTTTAACGGCAACTCCAGACGGGAATATCTTAATTGGTTTTCGTAATCCTGTCCCCAACGGTAAAGCTCTTTTATTACCCCTAAAAAATCCCAAGAGTTTAGTTACTAATTCAACCACGGCTAAAGCTGAATTTGGTGATCCTATCCTGCTAGATTTGGGAGGATTAGGAATTCGTAGCATTGAATTTTGGCCAGCTTTAGAAGTATATTTAATTATTGCCGGAGAATTTCATGGAGGCGATCAATTTGTTGTATATACTTGGTCAGGAAAAAAAGAAGATGCACCAGAAAAGATAGAATCACTGCAATTCCCTGACGGTTTTCGTCCAGAAGCTTTGTTGTTTGATCCCCATTTCCAAGATCGCTTTCAGATTTTAAGCGATGATGGTACAATCAGGCGAGTTGGTGATACTCCCTGTAAAGATATTATCGATAAAAATAGTCCCGAAAAATATTTCCGCAGTATTTGGGTAAAAGTGAATTAATACCAATTCTCAACCATAAAAACTACAGATCGAATTATCGAATTTAAGTTCCCCTTTTCCCCTTTTTCCCATTTTAAGGGAGACGAAGGCAGGGGGATCGAACTTCTGTAGCCAGATTTTGGGGAATTGCTATAATTAGCCATCCTTCTTAGTGGAACCTCAACAAAACCTAGAACAAAAATAGCTTTAAACCCATATAGGGATAAGCTTTAAGCTCAAAAAACCGCCGATCACGTCTTCTCAATGGTTTTTTGTCCTAGAAGCGCTATTAACCTTTTTCTCTTATCCAGAGGACTTTTGGGTTCCCAAAGGGATAAAAATAAGAAAGTGTCGAGAATCCTCCCATAATCGCTACAATTTTTCTAGAGGCTAAATGTTGCCCTCATTTAAGTTCTTTTGTACTTATTAAAAACCATGAAAATTCTTCACGGTACTTGGATTCCTCAATCAACGGACGAATTTATTCAGAAGGGTAGCTTTTATCTTTGGGGAGAAACTAGCACCCCGAAAAAGAGTCGCACCACTGCTGATAATTATCATCCTTTTCAGTTAAGCAAAGAAGAATTAACTAGCTTTCTCACCGGAGAATTAGGAATAGTTCAATCGAATTATAATCCTCTTAGTCGGCAATTTGTCCCCCGCTACTTTCTTTTACCTAGCCTGGATAATCAACCTTTACCCTCCTTAGAATTACTGCGTTATCTAGAAAAAGAACCCCCAGAAAATAGCCAATGGCAATCTTGGCAAATTGATTGTTATCCCCTTAATCCTGTACTTAAACTGCTCAATGATCTGCATTTTATCTGTCTTTACAACTCCTCAGAGATTCAGTTAGGTGCAGATTTACTTTTTTGGTATCACTACAGTCAAGCTTTTAAAGAAATAATTCTCAAAGATAACTATATTCCTGCCTTTAAATATCGAGAATTAGCCAAAAATAACCAGAAAACCGCTAACTTTGCTATCTATCCTCTTTGGGAAATTATATCAGCAACCTACGAAACCAATCTCGATCGCTATCTCGAATATCTTCCCCGCATTTGTCTTGCTGGTGCTGAAAATCCCCATGCTTCACCACAATTATACGATCCCAAAACCCTACTCCGGCACTTCTCCGAATGTCTCCTCAATGAAATTGTCACTAATACGGCAATTCCTGCCAGTTTTGATAAAAAAATTAGCGAAACAATTATAGGTGATTGCTTCTCTGTGACTAAAACTGCCGGATTTCTGCAAACTGCTGCCGCTTTAGAAAAATATCAACAGTGGCAAACTTGGAGACAGCAATTACTAGGAGACCAAAATATATCTAGTTTTAGCCTTGGTTTTAAACTAACGGAGGCCCCAGAAAATAATATTGAACAGTGGCAAATTACTTTTATCCTCATCTCTAAACAAGACCCCTCCCTGCGATTAGAATTAGACGAATATTGGTATGCAGTACCCGAAACTAGAACAAGCATACGAGCGCATTTTGGTCAAGATTTAGACAAAAATATTTTACTAAGTTTGGGTTATGCTGCCCGTATTTATCCCCCCATTTGGCAAGGATTAGAAACGGATAAACCGACGGGATTTTATCTCAACCTTACAGAAGCTTTTACTTTCTTAAAAGAAACTGCTTGGATTTTAGAAGATGCGGGATATAAGGTAATTATTCCCGCTTGGTGGACTCCCGAAGGCCGTCAACGGGCGAAAGTTCGGCTAAAAACTACGTCTAAATCAGGCAAATCTACCCCCGTTAGTAAAGGGATTTTTAGCCTCGAAAACATCATTGAATATCAATATGAATTAGCCATCGGTGAAGAAACTATTAGTCAAGAGGAATGGCAACAATTAATTAACACCAAAACACCCTTAGTTAAATTTCGAGGTCAATGGGTAGAATTAGAACAAAATAAAATGCAGCAAATGCTGGATTTTTGGCAGAAATATCAGCAGGAAAATCCTGAGATGAATCTGATTGAATTAATTAAAAAAGCTGCCGAATACCCAGAAGAAATTATTGTTGAAACCGATGATTTTTTGGGTTCTATGCTAGAGAAATTACAAAATCCTAGTCAACTAGAACCGATCGAAAATCCTCCCCAATTACAAGGAACGCTGCGGGAGTACCAAAAGCGCGGAGTTGCCTGGATTCAATACCTAGAACAATTGGGGTTAAATGGTTGTCTTGCTGACGATATGGGACTGGGAAAAACCCTACAAGTAATTGCTAGATTGATTGGGGAAAGAGAGGGAGATAATAATGTTTTACCAACTCTGCTAGTTGCACCCACTTCCGTGGTGGGAAATTGGGCAAAAGAAATTGAAAAATTTGCCCCCCATCTTCAGGTTTTAATTCACCATGGTAGTAAGCGCTATCAAGATGAGAACGAATTTCAGACAGTAGCTAGTCACAAGGATATCGTCATTACTTCTTTTACCTTAGTTCGCAAGGACTTGAAATTATTTAACTCGCAATCTTGGCAACGTTTAGTAATTGATGAAGCACAAAATATCAAAAATCCTAAAGCGGCACAAACTAAAGCAATCTTGAGTTTATCTGCACAACATCGTCTCGCATTAACGGGAACTCCAGTAGAAAATAGACTGCTTGATTTATGGTCAATTTTTAACTTCCTTAACCCTGATTATTTAGGTAAAGAAACTCAATTTCGTAAAGCTTTTGAAGTGCCAATCCAAAAACAAAATGATCGTCTCCAGTCCACGGTTCTCAAAAAATTAGTGGAACCTTTTATTCTGCGTCGGGTAAAAACCGATAAGCAGATAATTAAAGATTTGCCTGATAAAGTGGAAAACAAACAGTATTGTAATTTAACTAAAGAACAAGCTTCTCTCTACGAAGTTGTTATCAAAGAAGTGGAAAAACAATTAGAAGAAGCAGAGGGAATAAAACGCAAGGGATTAATTTTATCTACCCTGATGCGCTTGAAACAAATTTGTAATCATCCCCGTCAATTTTTACAGGATAACAGCGCTTTTACCCCTGAGCGATCGCATAAGTTAGAGCGTTTGGGAGAAATGCTAGAAGAAGTAATTTTAGAGGGAGATAGTCTGCTAATTTTCACTCAATTTACTGAAATCGGTGACTCCTTACAAAAGTACCTCAAACAAACTTTTCGCTATAATACTTATTATCTTCACGGGGGGACTTCTCAACCAAAACGAGAACAAATGATCGAAGAATTTCAACATCCCGAAACAGAACCTTCCGTATTTATTTTATCCCTAAAAGCTGGGGGAGTTGGGATTACTTTAACCAAAGCAAATCATGTTTTTCACTTTGATCGTTGGTGGAATCCTGCGGTGGAAAATCAAGCCACCGATCGCGCTTTTAGAATTGGTCAACAGAAAAATGTTTTCGTGCATAAATTTGTCACTTTGGGAACCTTAGAGGAAAGAATTGATGAAATGATCGAGGAAAAGAAAAAGGTAGCTAATGCTATTGTTAGTAATGATGAATCCTGGTTAACGGAATTAGATAACGAAAGTTTTCGTCAGTTAATCGCATTGAATAAACAGACAATTATTTAATCGAGGTAAACCTATGAATAAATTTAGTAAAACTTGGTGGGGACAACGCTTTATAGAAGCATTAGAGGAATTTACCGACTCAGCGCGTTTGAGTCGAGGACGTTCCTACGCTAAAAATGATAAAGTCAAGAATTACGAAATTGACGGTAATTTAATTACTGCTCAGGTGCGAGGTTCCATTAATCCCTACTTTGGAGTTTATAAAGAACCTTTGTATAAGGTGAGTATCGAGATTAAACCAATTACTAAAGCAGAGTGGTCACAAGCTTTATATAATCTTGGTTCAAGAGCGAGTATGATCTCTAAACTGCTGCTCAAAGAAGTTCCCGATAATATTGATGAAGCATTTAGCGATCTGAATCTGCACTTATTACCCCACAATCAAAAGGATTTTATCACCAATTGTTCCTGTCCCGATTGGGAAAATCCCTGTAAACATATTGCTGGAGTTTATTACCTCGTTGCTTCCCAATTAGATCAGGATCCTTTCCTCTTATTTGAATTACGGGGTATCTCTCGTCAAAAATTACTGCAAGAGTTAGCAAAAACTCCCCTCGGTAAGCTGCTTTCCTCCTCCATCCAAGAGGAAAAAATTCCTCTTAACCCCGTTACCTCCTATCACACTAAACCCGAAACTATACCAGCAGCAGAAACAATTGATCTCAAAGAATTTTGGCACTCTCATCACCGTTTACCAGAAAATCCTCAGTTAGTTAAATCCGCAACTATTCCCGCAATTGTTATTAAAAAAGCTGGTGATTATCCTGCATTTTGGGATAAGGATACCTCCTTTATCGAAGTAATGGAAGAAATGTATCAACGGGTACGCAATAAAAATGCAGGGATACTTTAAAAAAATATAAGTTTTCCCTTTGGGGAGTCAGGAGTCAGTCCCGATGCCAAATTAGGTTACACTTTATCTTGATCAGAAACGCTGTAGCTAAATTGCTGACTTTTTGACTTAGGTATCTATCCATAGGAGGGTAGATTAGAATAAACAGGTTAACAACTGACAGTAATTGAAAATCTACCCCTAACCTGCTAGTATTGTTATGAGACTGGACATAAGAGAGACACAATGGAATCCTTAACTATTGAAAATTTTCTGATTATTAAGTATGCGGAAATAGAGATTAAAAAAATTAATGTTATCATCGGTGAACAGTCCACCGGTAAAAGTATTATTGCTAAATTAGTTTTTTTATTTCAGACATTTTTGTTTTATCAAGTTAAATTATTAGTCACTAATCTTCAAGATCAGCAAGGACTCAAAAGGCACATACAGAAGCGATTTGAGGAATTATTTCCTAAATACGCATGGAAAGAGCAAGTATTTAAAATAGTTTATCGTTTGGATAACATGAACTTTTTTATTGAAAGATATAAGGACAAATCTGGCTATTTAAAACTACAATTTACCTATTCAGATAATTTTAAAAAGTTTTACAATACAACAATTAGACAAGTGAGTAAAATTGCCAAAAGCAATAACAATATAGTCACTCAAGATATTTATTCATATATGAATGATTGTGTGGCCAGAAATATTGCTGATTTTTTTCAAGGCAATGAAAATTTTTTTTCTACAAAGATTTTATTTGTACCAGCTAGTCGCACTCTGTTTGTTAAATACTTTACCAATAATATTTTTGCCTTTTTAGCTAATAATTTTGATCTTGATCCTCTCATTATTAACTTTGGTTCTAATTATGAAAATGCTCAACGCCTATACAGAATAATTAATGAATCAGAAAGTTTATTCCAAGATAAAAAAGATGATAAAAAACTTTATGATCAAATTAAATTAATTAGCGAAAAGATTCTATCAGGCAGCTATGCGCGCGAGAAAGATCAAGATTGGCTTTATCATGCCGATGGGAGAAAGATTAACTTAATTGATGCTTCAAGCGGACAACAAGAAGCCTTACCAATGTTATTAATTCTCTTAGTTTTCCCCTTTTTTGCCCCTCACGAATCTAATCAATTCTTTATTGAGGAACCCGAAACCCATCTTTTTCCCTCCGCTCAAAGAGATATGGTAGAACTATTTACCCTACTTTATGCTAATAAAAATTGTCGTTTTTTTCTTACTACCCATAGTCCCTACATTCTCACAGCTTTGAATAATAAAATCATGGCGGCTAACGTTGAGCCTGTCAAAGCGGAAAAATCTTTAGGTTATAAAAATACTATTCAATTCCAAGATGTGTCAGCCTACACAATTAGCAACGGACAAACTCAAAGTATCTTAGATACAGAGGTGAACTTGATTGGTATCAATAACCTCGATGCTGTCTCCGATGAACTTAGTCAAGAGTTTGAAGAAATCTTAGAAAGAAAGGCTCAACAATAATGGATATTAGTCACTGTTCTGAATGCAATAAGAATAAAATAGTCAAAGTTAAGGAAAATGGGAAAGAATTCATCGTCAATAATAATAGTCAGAAATTAATTACTAAGATAAAAATAGATAATTGTTTAATTATCGAGGGAAAAAGATGCGACTGGCTTTTAGAAATTGATTATCCCTGTAGCTTGGCTCTTTATATTGAACTCAAGGGTAAAAATATTGAACAAGCTTATGATCAATTATTGTCAACTCTAAATCATTCTTACTTACAAGAAAGACATAAAAAATCTAAAAAAGAATGCTATATTGTCGCTTCTAGAGTACCAAAAGCTGGAACCAATGTTCAGGTTTATCAAGCGAGATTCAAGCAATCTCATCCCGAAGTTAGTTTAAAAGTCAAGTCGATGAAAGCTGAAATCACTATTTAGGGTTTTCCCTCAGAAAAAAGCTGAACCAATTGTTCTTGTCCCGATTGGGAAAATCCCTGTAAACATATTGCTGGAGTTTATTACTTCGTTGCTTCCCAATTAAATATGGAAGAAATGTATCAACGGGTACGCAATAAAAACGCTGGTATGTTATAATGAGGTAGGTGTTAAAAATTGTCTAATACCCCCCTTAGTTAAAAGAAAATTAAGGGTAGATTAAAGGGGGATTAAGGGGGGGATCAGAAGTTTGAAAAAGCATTCTATTTTTTAAGACAAGCAGAATCTATGAACCAAGAATCTCTCAGCTTTGTCCATGGGAATGTCAAGTTAGCCGATCGCTTTTTAGTGTGTGGATTGGGTAGTCTCGGACAACACTGCGTCAAGTCTTTAAAAGAGTTTGGGGTTAGCGTTGTCGGTATCGAACTAATACAGCCTCCCAGTTGGGAAATTAACGATTTTCCCGATTTATTAGAGGAAATAATTATCGGTGATTGTCGTCAAAAAAACATTTTAGCAAGAGCGGGAATCGATCGCTGTCGGGCTGCTTTAATTGTCACCAGTGATGAGCGAATTAATGCCACCACTGCCCTAATTATTCGGCAATTAAATCCTCTTACCCGCTTAGTGGTGCGTTCTTCTAAAGATAATCTCAATCAGCTACTTAAGGAACGTTTAGGCAATTTTATCGCCTATGAACCCACCCAACTACCCGCCAATGCTTTTGCTTTAGCCACATTAGGCACAGAAACCCTCGGTTTTTTGCATCTCGACGGTCAGAAATTGCGGATTATCCAGAGACAAATTAGCCCCGAAGATGGTTTACTCGATCGCTTTTTAGGTGATTTAAATACCCCCACCCGTCGTCTATTAGCACACACAGCCCCCGATGAACCTTTAAGGGCCGGATTTTATCAATGGTCTCCCAGCACCACTATCCGGGCCGGTGATACAATTACCACCATCGAAACTACCTATCAAAATATCGATGCTACCCGCCAGAAACCGTCAAATTCTCGCCAGAAGTTGCGGCATTTTTGGCAAAAATTAGGCAAAGAAACCCAACAATTCTGGCAATTGAGTTTTCAGCAGCAAATTCACCGGGTGGCTTTCCTGTCAGTATTTATCATTATCCTGCTGGTAATGATCGGGACTTTTCTTTTCCATCTCTACGCCCCGAGAGCTTCCTTTATTTCCGCTCTTTCAGGAACGGCGATTCTTTTATTAGGTGGTTACGGTGATGTTTTCGGTGCCTCTAACCCCGAAGATTTAAATGCAGTTCCCTGGTGGATGCAGCTATTTAGTCTCTTTTTAACCTTAGCTGGAACCGCTTTTATCGGGGTTCTCTACGCTATTTTGACAGAAACTTTATTATCATCAAGATTTCAATTTATCCCTAACCGTCCCCCAGTTCCCCAACAGAATCATATAGTTATTGTGGGCTTAGGTCGAGTCGGCAAAGAAGTGGCTAATTTATTACTAGAAATGCAACAGGCGATCGTCGGGGTCAGCTTAAATAGGGATTTTGATGCGACTATCCTGCCAAAAATGCCCCTGATGACGGGAAATATCGAAGAATCTTTAAAAAATGTCAATTTAGATAGGGCCAAAAGTATAGCGATTGTTACTGATGACGAAATCCTCAATTTAGAAGTGGCCCTAACCACCCGCAAACTCAACCCCCAAAGCTACTTAGTCATCCGCACCACCGACGACAACCTTAGTCAACAATTAAGTCAAATTCTGCCCCGCTCTCACATTTTAGGAACCAACACCGTAGCGGCAGAAGCCTTTACGGGAGCGGCTTTCGGAGAAAATATCATCTATCTGTTCCGTTGGGCGCAAAAAACGATTCTGGTGACGGAATACGAGATCGAAGCTGGAGATACTCTCAATGGTAGCTCGATCGGGGATATTGCCTACGGTTATCGAGTCGTGCCGATCCTACACCAACGAGAACGGCAAGCCCCGAAATTAATGCCCGAAGATTATCTCAATTTACACATCGGCGATCGCATTGTGGTGCTGGCCACCATCAACGGACTGCGACGGGTGGAACAGGGTCGTCGCACTCCCAAAACTTGGCGCGTGCGGGTGGAAAAAGCCTTTAATCGCAATATTGCCGCAGAAGCACCCACCGTAATCAGTCGTTTTTCTAATTGTTCCCTGAAAACCGCCAGCGATCTCATGGAAAATTTGCCAGCGACCCTGGGCGCTCCCCTCTACGAACAGCAGGCGATTCGATTAGTTTCCGAGTTAAAAAAAATTCAAGTTCAAGCATTGGCTATTCCCATTAACCCGAAATCGAGTTAATCGGAGTTAAGTAAGTAGTTATAATTAAATTGAAGATAGATTTTGCCTCTGCCCCCCTTATTAAGGGGGGTGCCGATAGGCGGGGGGATCCCCCCTGCCCCCCTTATTAAGGGGGGTGCCGATAGGCGGGGGGATCCCCCCTGCCCTACTTAATAAGGGGGGTGTCTGACAACTTTTAACACCTACCTACTTATCCTTTTTTGTCAAACTAGAAGGCTCTCTTGGTCTTTTTTTATGCAGTCAAAGTGACAGTAGCCTTGGCAGTTTGTCCGGAATCAGAAGTGGCAGTAATAGTAATTTTATCCCCATCATTTCCTTGTGGGGGTGCAGTGTAAGTAAATTTTTCAGTGGTTTTGGTTTGATTGATTGTACCGCTGCCTGGCGGTGAGATTGTGATGGTGTAGTTACCAACGGGATTAATGATAAATTCTTGGATTCCATTTAATGCTAAAGTTGCGCTAGACGGAGCGATCAAAATCGCTGGAGGTAGTCCCCGTCCAGTAGAACTAGCCTCTACAGTTACTTTTTTCTCTACTTGATTAATCAAATCGGGAATAAGACGTTCGCTAAATCCAGCCACAAAAGCCATTGTTAAAAGTCCATATAAATAGATGCCATTCCGATTATCTTCAGTGCCACCCCGAATTTCTAAGGGAGAAATATTAGAGTTAAGAATTAGCAGAATAAAGAAAGCAAAACTTCCCCCTAAAATCGGCTTAGTTAGACCAATTATAAGTGGCAAGAGGTCATCGTCATATTTTTGGTTTTTGGGATCATCAAAATCTTGCAAACGAGTTAGAAGACTAACTGCTCCCCCTAAAGTGCCTGTCATCAATATCAATATCAAGAGTCTAAAATTTCCGTCTTTGTCTTCAGTATTTTGGTTACTTTTACCCTCAGTATTGATTGGAGGTAAAGACATAAGTAAATCCTTCACTGGAAGGGAGTTCATAATACCCCAATTCAAAGGGAGAGCTAACACTAATCCAATTAAAACTTTTGTAGGTATTTTGAAAGAATGGAACAGATTATCTCTGAATTCGGCTAGACGAGTCCAAAAACCTGTCTGGGTTTTTCTTAATCCCGTTCTAGCGGCATAGCGTAATTTTTGTGCCAGAATAATATTAGGTTTACCTATTAAAGATTTAATCGCAATTTCTCCGGCATCTACCACCGACTTTACTTGCATGATATCCCAAGGTTTTGAAATGTTCATGAGTTCTACCTGCGCTATCCCTAGTATTTCAATTAATCTGGCTAATTCTGCCTGTACTTCCCGGTCTAATTCTTGAGGGAATCCCGCTACTTGTTCTTTGGTTTTTTCCAGCAAAATATCAATTCTTTGATTTAGTTTGATCACCTCATCTCTAGCTTGAATTTCATTGATTAAATCGTCTAAACTTTTAAATAAAACACTTGCTTCTTGTAGCTGTGCAAAATTATCTTTAAATTCCTTAATTAACTTTTCAAATTGTTCATCTACTGAACTATATTTGGATAAGTTATCCCTCAGTTCAGCAATCAAATACTCATTTTTCTGTTGTAATTCCACAGTGGTGGAAAATTCAACCAAAGTATCTTTAACTTTTGTTTGCCAAGCAGTTAGCTTTTCCTTAATTTTTGGCAAGTTTGGAACGTTAGCATTAGCAGCGAATAGAGTCGTAATTGTTGTAACTAAACTATCATTTTCTTGGCTGAAAGTATCAAGAGGAATTTCTGAACTTTTGCCAGTAGATAATAAGGTTATTGTCTCCACAAGCTGATCTGTATGAGCTATTATTTGTTTTTCTAATTCTTCTCTGCTAGGTAAAGGGTCTGAAAAAGTTAATTCACCTAGTTTTTGATTAAGTTCATCTCTTAAATTCTGAGTCTCTTGAGTGATATTTGTGGCTTCTATTTGGTAACTAGCAAGGGTAGCTGATTTATCCTGACTAAATTTATTTTGGGTTTCTAGAATAAATTGATTAATTTTTTGTTCGATAGCAGGATTCAGATTAATCATGGTTGTCTTCTCCTAAAAAAAGGCGAAAATGGGCTAAAATTCGATTATTTTCCCGATGCTACAATAGTTATCATTAATTTTCTGCATTTATTCATAAATCTTGATAAATTTTTATTTTTTTAACTCAATTCAGTCTGCCGTGGGGAGATAACACCCTTATCTCCTCAATAACCGCACACCGGGATTAGCACTCAAGCCCTAAGAGTGCTAAATTAACTATAAGGAGTCCTATCACAAAAGCTCATGTTACGCTACCGCTAACCCATCCTACAAATAATTGTGCCTCCCTACTTAACAATTTTGCTTAACTCAGAAGTTGATCCAACTTAGCAAAGAATTGATGAACATCTTCATGAATTTCATCAGATTTCATATTAGTGGCGACGATTTCACGGGTCAATTCTAAAGATGGAACAGATTCTAAAGGAAGTTGATGAGATTTAAGCCTTTGAAAAAGAGAGTCCTTATTTTCAAACAATAGCTTTTTCCCATCCACAACTTTAAAAATATTGGCCTTGACATCTCTCCAAGATTGCTTTGGAGGCAGGGTAAGATTTTCGTTATCAAAAAACTCCCTAATTATTTTTGTAACTGAAGAGAAAAAAATATCTTGGTCGTTAAAACCGCCGGTTTGTTGAGCTGCTCTCATCCAAGCATCGGGAACTAATAAATAATTCTCAATATTTTTTCGTCGCCATTCATATAATGATTGCTTCGGATCATTTGCTTCTGGGTGGAAGGCCTGATCGTCATCATCATAATCAAACAATACCAACCTTTTCGCTAATGGAATTATTTGTTTAATCCCGTTAAAATGACGATCAGAATCTTCTTTCATTTTCTTCTTATTGCCGCCTCCCATAACCCGACAACAAACCTGATTCAATTTATCCTGCTTTCCTAAAGAAGTGGCAAAACCTCGTAAAAGACGCCCATCTGTTTCTCCTTCAACATACAAAATAACGGGATAATTACGTTCCGAAAGCTCTGTTATCTCTAAGTTAGAAACATCGGCCATCGCTGTTAAAATCGCTGGTGTAGCTTCCACTCTTTTAGGAATTCTATCAAGTAATGAGATAATTTGCCGAACGTCAACCCCTCTAATAAACTCTTCTGCGTGGGTGGCAATAAGAAATTGAGTATTTCTCTCGATCGCCTTTTTATTTTTAAAATAATCTAGAATCTCTCTTTGCAAGTTAACATGAAGATGAGCATCGGGTTCATCCAGTAAGATAGTAGTAGGTTTATAACCATAAAAAAATGCCAACAAGGTTAAGGTTTGATGGAAACCGCTGCCAGCAGATATAATGTCGTAGGATTTGCCCCCCTGTTTATATTCGCAGATTATTTGGGTGTCCACTCCTCGTTCGTATTGAGGGTCTTTTAAATCAACGTTAAACCAGTTTTTGACAACCTTTTTAATTTCACGCCAATCCTCTCGATTTTCTTGCCAAACTCGCAGCAGTAAATTTCTTAATATACTTCCGGGCTGCGCTTTTCCCACTTGTTTTCGCAGCGGTCCGTCATCACGCCATTCTTCGTTGGGTTCTAATCCCGAAAAGGGCGGAACGTAAGCAATAATAGGTAAAAAAGAAGGGGAGTGATTTGACTCTCCTTCTAATTCACGGAAATGTTCCCATCCTTCCGAAGGAATTGCGTAGATAGTTTGAGGAGAACTATATCGTAGTTTAACCCCCAAAGAGCGTGGTTCTGGCCCAGAAGATTCCGCTATCCAAGTAACATCAATTTCAATGAGAATAAACTCTTGCTTTTTGGAACCATCTGCTTTTGTTGGATAGTGGCGCTCGGTCTTCTCCCGCCACAAAAGATTAAATTCCGGAACGGGAAGGGCTGTAAAGTTGGGAAGGACAACTTGTTTGCCGGTCGTTCCGCTCCGTTTCGCCCGTCGGAACTCCTCAATACAGAACTGCCAGATCGCTAAAGCCTGTAAGATGGTGCTTTTACCACTGTTATTCCGTCCAACTAAGAGATCGAAGGGGACAAACTCGTAGGTTTGTTCCTTGATACTCTTGAAATTTCTCAGGGTTAGCTTGGTTATCATCGATCTGGTTAGGCTGTCGGCATCTTCATCTTAAATTATGCAAGTTAACATCGCTCACTTTCCCAGATCCCATTTTTTAAGGCCAAAAATAGATTGCGACTAACTCATCTCTCCAGCTAGGGCAACGAAAACGATCGCGCTTGTCGGTTCAGGGATCGGAGGGGAGTCGATCGCCTAATTTAGCACTCAAGCCCTAAGAGTGCTAAATTAACTAAAGGAGTCCTATCACAACAGCGATACCATGTCCAAAATCATTGCCTTTAAAGATGAATCCCGTCGCGCCCTAGAAAAAGGTGTCAACGCCTTGGCCGATGCGGTAAAAATCACCCTCGGTCCGAAAGGACGCAATGTCTTGTTAGAAAAGAAATACGGCGCCCCCCAGATCGTTAATGACGGCATCACCGTCGCCAAAGAAATCGAATTGTCCGATCCCCTCGAAAACACCGGGGCGAGATTAATTCAGGAAGTAGCGTCAAAAACCAAAGATTTAGCGGGAGATGGCACCACTACCGCCACCATCATCGCCCAAGCTTTAATTAAAGAAGGTCTGAAAAACGTTACCGCCGGGGCCAATCCCGTCGCCTTAAGACGCGGACTAGACAAAACCATCGCCTATCTGGTGGAAGAAATCGCCGCCGTCGCTAAACCGATCGCTGGAGATGCGATCGCTCAAGTGGCCACCGTTTCTTCCGGCAACGATGAAGAAGTGGGACAAATGATCGCCACCGCCATGGAAAAAGTCACCACCGATGGCGTAATCACCGTCGAAGAATCGAAATCCCTAACCACCGAATTAGAAGTAGTGGAAGGGATGCAGATCGATCGCGGTTATATCTCTCCCTATTTCATCACCGATCAAGAAAGACAGATCGTCGAGTACGACAACCCCCTGATCCTGATTACCGATAAAAAAATCAGTGCGATCGCTGAATTAGTACCCGTCCTCGAAGCCGTTGCTCGTCAAGGTCGTCCCCTATTAATTATCGCCGAAGATGTGGACGGCGAAGCCTTAGCCACTCTAGTGGTCAACAAGGCCCGGGGTGTCTTAAATGTCGTCGCCATCAAAGCCCCCAGTTTTGGGGAACGTCGCAAGGCGGTTTTACAAGATATCGCCATCCTCACCGGCGGTCGTCTGATTTCCGAAGAAGTGGGCTTAAGTCTTGACACGGTTAGCCTCGATCTGCTGGGGCAAGCGGCAAAAATTACCCTAGAAAAAGACAATACAATTATTGTCGCCTCCGGAGACAGCCGCAATAAAGCCGATGTGCAGAAACGTCTCGCCCAACTGAAAAAACAGTTAGAAGAAACCGATTCCGAATTCGATAAGGAAAAATTACAGGAACGCATCGCTAAATTAGCCGGCGGTGTGGCCGTGATTAAAGTCGGGGCAGCCACAGAAACCGAACTCAAGGATCGTAAACTCCGCATCGAAGATGCCCTCAACGCCACCAAAGCCGCCGTAGAAGAAGGTATCGTCCCGGGCGGTGGTACAACCTTGATTCACCTGGCCTCGAAAGTCGCCGGCTATAAGGCTTCTCTCACTAACGATGAGGAAAAAGTCGCCGCCGATATCGTCGCTAAAGCCCTAGAAGCACCCCTGCGTCAGTTGGCTAATAACGCCGGTGTGGAAGGGGATGTGATCGTGGAAGGTGTGCGCGAAACCGCTTTTACCGTTGGTTACAATGTCCTCACCGGCAAGTACGAAGACTTAATCGCCGCCGGAATTATCGATCCCGCTAAAGTAGTACGGTCAGCCGTTCAAAACGCCGCTTCTATCGCCGGCATGGTCTTAACTACGGAAGCCCTCGTGGTCGAAAAACCCGTTAAAGAAACCGCAGCCCCCGATATGGGCGGCATGGGCGGCATGGGTGGCATGGGCGGCATGGGTGGCATGGGTGGCATGGGTATGATGTAATTCCTGATGCCCTCTGGCCCGTCAAAATAATCTCATGCAATTGAGCCAATCTGTCCCTTTTCTGGTTAACATCGGCATTAGGGACAGGTTTTTTTTCCTCGGGAAAAACTTTTTCAGCAGAACCTGCTTAATCTATCCTTTGCATTAGTCCAGACATTACACTAGAAAAGAAGGATTATTCCCAGAAATCATGACACTGCTGACGGTTCGATCGCTCAAAAAAGACTTCGGTATCAAGGAAATTCTCAAAGATGCCAGTTTTAGCCTCGATGATCGCGATAAAGTCGGCCTGATCGGTACGAATGGATCGGGAAAATCGACCCTATTGAAAATGATCGCCGGTTTAGAATCGATCGATGGTGGCGAAATTCAAATCAATTCGGGGATGAAAATCGTCTATTTACCCCAGCAACCCAATCTAGACGACGATAAAACGGTTTTAGAGCAGGTTTTCGCCGATAGTGGCGAAAGCATGACTTTAATTAAGGAATACGAGGAATTGTCCGATCGCCTTGTCCATGAGCCAGAAAATCTGGATACTATTATGGAACGTTTGTCAAGGGTTTCGCAACAAATTGATAAACTTGCCGCCTGGGATTTAGAAACAAATGCTAAAGTTATTTTAAGTAAACTGGGCATCGATAATTTTAATGCTCGCGTGGGAGATTTATCGGGGGGATATCGCAAAAGAATCGCCATCGCTACCGCACTTTTAGCCGATCCTGACTGTTTGTTGATGGATGAACCCACCAACCATTTAGACGCACTTTCCGTGGAGTGGTTACAGAGTTATTTGTCCCGTTTTCGGGGAGGATTATTATTAATTACTCACGATCGCTATTTTCTCGATCGAGTGACTAATCGCATCATTGAAATCGATCGGGGAGACTTATCTACTTATGCCGGTAATTATGCCTATTATCTAGAAAAAAAAGCTTTAGCGGAAGAATCGATCGCCAGTAGTCAACGCAAACACGCGGGAGTTTTACGACGGGAATTAGAATGGTTATCCCGGGGACCAAAAGCGCGCAGTACCAAACAAAAAGCGCGGATCGATCGCATTCAGGCAATGGGTAATAAGGAATTTAAACAGGTGGAGGGAAAAGTCGATATTGCCACCGCAGGAAGACGCATCGGCAAAAAAGTTATTGAAGTAGAAAATATCTCGAAAGCTTACGGAGATCGCACTTTAATTAAAGATTTTACCTATATTTTTACCCCTGAAGATCGCATCGGTATTATTGGCAGTAACGGGGTAGGAAAATCTACTCTCATGGATATTATTACCGGGAAAACTCTCCCAGATTCCGGCACGGTTGACATCGGTTCCACTATTCATATTGGTTACTTCGATCAACAATCCGATGATCTCAATATCAACGAAAATCAAAGAGTGATCGAATATCTGAAAAGTGTAGCCGAATTAGTCAAAACCCTAGACGGCAGCGTGATTACCGCTTCCCAGATGTTAGAAAAATTTCTCTTTCCTCCCGATCAACAGTATGCACCAATTTATAAACTTTCTGGAGGGGAAAGACGACGCTTATTTTTACTACGAGTTTTGATGAGTGCGCCTAATGTTTTAATCTTAGATGAACCCACCAATGATCTCGATGTGCAGACTTTAGCAATTTTGGAAGAATATTTAGAGGACTTTAACGGTTGTGTGATTGTTGTTTCCCATGATCGCTATTTTCTCGATCGAGTAGTTGATACTATTTTTGCCTTTGAAACCGGGGGTAATATCCGTCAATATCCAGGTAATTATTCCCTTTATCTCGATCAGAAAAAAGAGGAGGAGGAACCGAAAGAAAAAAAAGTCACCCCAAAAACTGTTAAAGCTTCTCCGTCACCCGTCAATAAAAAAATCTCTTTTAAAGAGAAAAAAGAATACGAAGATATCGAAAAACAAATACCAATTTTAGAAGCCAAAAAAGCTGAAATTGAACAGGTACTTTATGGAAAACCCCTAGAAGATTTTACCAAAATAACCGCTCTGACCGAAGAATTAGCTCAATTAAGTCAAAAAATTGATAATTTAACCGATCGCTGGTTAGAATTAGCAGAAAAATTAGGCTAGGATGATCCCTATTTTCCCGATCGATTTAGTTAAAACTGAGTGATAATTTCTGGTGAATCATCCTCATCCATGACCAGATCTGCCGACTCCACCCGCAAGAGTGCCAAATTATCGTTAACCACCCCTTGAAGATAGATTTCCCCCATCCCTTCACCCCCTAGATCGATCGAGCCGAAAACTTGACCGGTTTTGGTATTAAAATTAAACTGAAAATAATTAGCCGAGGAAATTCCCTCGCTGACATTATCGTATTTAGCGATCTCTTGACCACTGTTATCATAAAAAGATACCCGAAAATCTTCTAAAACTCGCATTTTTCCCGAACCTTTTTCCGAAAAGATAGTCGGGGCCGTTTTTTCATCATAACTAAAAGAACCTTTAGCTGTATAACCTTGATTTCCCGACCATTGAAAATCGAGCGTCACTGCTAAAACTCCTTGGCTATTCATGTTAGCAACTAAAAGCAAAGCTAATAAAGTCAATATCATCTTTTTCATTAGTCGGTTATTTCAGTTACAGCAGTTATCCTAATGGTGAGGTACGAACAAAATCGGTAAAACCCTACACCCCACACCCTGCCACCAGGAAAAACCTTTTCAGCAGACCCTAAGTAGCCTATTATACTCAACGGATTTAGTATAATTACTTGTCCTCGTTTTCATGTGCCATCACGATTATAGCAAAGGGGATTACTGCTTGCTTCTAGTTCTGACCATTTTTCCTCTGTTTAGTTGATTTAATCGAGAAAATTACTGAGACTATTGTTATAAAAGTTGATGCAACTCATCAAAAGAATTAACGGTTAATGCCAATTTCAGTAACTCGTCTAAAATCGATAATACAGAAATTTTATCCACAGCTTGCTCAATGTCTATTGGAATGTCACCCAATCGCGTTTTCAGCACCGTTTTAATATAGTTACGAGCCTTTTCTAACGCGCCAATTTCCTTGCCAATTTCCTTACCAATTTCCTTACCGATTTCCTTACCAATTTCCTTACCGCGTTCTATTCCTCGTAACTCCCCAATTTCCTCACCAATTTTCCTTCCTCGTAACTCCATATTACTCATTAAAGGCATGGTTCTTTCCTCCTCAAATTGTTTAATTTTACTCTCTAAACTTGACTGCAATTTAGTGGATAAAGTCATCATATTGTCGATGATTTCAAATAATTTAATTATTTGTTCCCTCTCGAACTCCTTTTCATATAATCCCCTGATTAATCTCCACTTCCACTGTTCCCGTTCTGGCAGCTTCCCAGTAGTCGCTTTTGTTTTCAGGTGTGCCATGGCTATTATAGCAAAGGGATTGCTACTTGTTTCTAGTTCTGACCAGCTTTCCTCATAGTCCAGTAATTTAACCGTTGGGAATTTGAGGCTGACTTCACAACCAACCAGCGATAGTATAATTATAGGAATCTGGTCGCCAATTTACTCGTTCATCCCCTAATATAGCGAGACTGATAACCGGTTTCTGATACAAATCAAAGGCACGATAGTTATAAATATACATCCTCTGAGGGAAATTTTCT
>NZ_JAPZSR010000417.1:0-24240 GCF_027531875.1 Microcystis sp. LE19-84.1B
TAGAGCCACCATATTTACGTCGTTTACCACCTTTAGAAAAAACCATCAGGTGAAGTTGACGACGACTAATAGGAGGACGTTTGATGACAGCAAAGGGAGCGTTTGTTACTTTAACAGAACCCTTCCAATCATATCCATGACTATTAGAATTGTGAAATGGCCAATAATCTAAAAACTGAAAACAGGCAAGAGCAATGCCATCGTTAGCATGGCTTTCTGGTGATTGTTCTGCTTTATTTTTGGACTTTTCTAGTCGCAAATATTTTCTGAGATTAGAGGTTTGCCAACCAAAGCGAGTATGGACTGTTGCCAATTGAGACAGTTGCTCAATTGCCCATTTCTGTCCAACCATAACTGACGAGAAACCTTTTCCAGACTTAGCTCCTTTTCTACCGGAAGTTAGATCAATATCGGCTTTGATGTACTCAAAGTAAATATCGGTAATTGGATAGATTTTGGTTAGTTCAGAAACGACTCGAAGTTCAAGTTGACGATTAGCTCTGATTGAGGGAGCTAATTTTCCTTGTCTTCTATTTGAGAATCGTTGTTGTCGATGCGCTCTTAGATTAAAAGAAAGTTGGCGGTTAATCCGTCTTTTTCTACGTCCTCTTCGCATTAAGCACCGATTGTCCATCCGCTCTTTTACTCGTTTAAAAGGAAGTTCTAAGTGAGCCTTCCAAAGAGTAAAAAGAGAGGATTGAACGCCAATTCCAGAGAATAATTTACCTGGGTCAATACCAATAGCAATCGGTTGGGTTTTACTATCGGAAGGTTCATCGATTAGCTGGACATAGAAAATATCTAAATCGTTGAATTTACCGATAGCTTTTCCTTCCTTAATCCACCGTCTGGCCCGACTAGGTTTGGTGGGCATTAACGGCTTTCCGTCTTTTGAGATAACAGGAACTCTTGCCATGGAGATAATCCTTAAGAGTAAAGTTAAAGTCCCTTTCCGCAACACAATCAAGATGTCTTGTCTAACAACGCTTTACCAATAAAGCTGAGAGGGAATCCGAACTAGGGAAGTATTCGGAGGTCTGTACCAGATTGTGTCTCGATGCGGTAGTCTCTACTTGCGTCGCCTAAATTGGTCTAGGCAAGCCCCGTCGCTTTTAGGGCGGGGTTAGTGACAGAATACCTTAAGTAATCAGTGATCACTGATTACTCAAATCTGAATAACTGGTAACTGATCACTGAAATTACTCGTCTTCAGCGAAAATAAAGCGAGTTAGTTCACTAGGATCGGGTTCGGGGCTAGATTCGGCAAATTTAACCGCTGCTTCGATTTCAGCTTGAATTTTCTCCTCGATTTCTTTTAATTCTTCTCTCGTGGCCAGATCTCGCTCGTAGAGGTAGGCGGCAAAGCGCGTGATCGGATCTCTTTCGCCCCAGAATTGTTTCTCGTCAGCACTGCGTAACTCGTCGGGATCTGCTAGAGAGTGACCCCGGAAACGATAGGTTAAGGCCTCAATTAAAGTCGGCCCCTCACCGGCGCGGGCGCGGGCCACGGCTTCTCTGGCAGCGGCATGAACGGCCACCACATCCATACCGTCCACTTCCACACCGACCATACTAAAAACACTGGCTTTTTTATAGATTTCTGGTTGGGAAGTGGCTCGATCGTGGGCCATCCCGATCGCCCACTTATTATTTTCCACCACATAGATAATCGGCAACTTCCAGAGGGCGGCCATATTCAGACACTCAAAAAACTGGCCATTATTACTCGCCCCATCCCCAAAGAAACAAACCGTTACCTGATCGGCACTGGCATCGGCCATGGCTTCCCGACGGTATTTACTTTGAAAAGCCGCCCCGGTAGCGACGGGAATCCCCTCGGCCACAAAAGCGTAACCCCCTAAAAGCTTATGTTCAGCGGAAAACATATGCATGGAGCCGCCCCGTCCTTTACTACAACCGGTAGCTTTGCCAAATAACTCCGCCATTACCTCCTTAGCGGGAACTCCGGCACTGAGGGCGTGGACGTGATCGCGATAGGTACTAGAAACGTAATCTTCTCCCTGACGCAAGGCTTTAATAATACCGCTAGATATCGCTTCCTGACCGTTGTAGAGATGGACAAAACCGAACATTTTGCCCCGATAATACATTTCGGCGCATTTATCTTCAAACATCCGCCCCAAAACCATATCCTCGTATAGGCGAAGACCTTCAGCTTTGGTAATAATGATGGAAGCAGGATTAAAGGTTGGTAAAGTACGTTCGGAAATCATAGGGTCTGTAGTATCATTTAGACAACAAAAAGGCAAGGGGAGAGGAAGCGGTAGATTTTTCGAGAATTCTGGCAGTGAATTTTTTAGGCTTAAACCAAGAGGTTCTTGGTATTTTCTCTCTCAAATCTAACCTTAGTCAGTCAGAGATTGGCTAGGATAAGATGGTATCTTGTTATTTTACTCGCTCCGCTCTCACTTACATCACTTAATTCACCTTAGACGTCGGCAGGATGCCCCCGTTACACCCTACGGGTTGGCGGCGGAGGAATGCCGACCAGTATAAAACGCGCGTAGCGCATCGACTCTAAATATGTTATGCTTCCTGCTGGTGAGTTTTTTGAGGCCGTGGAACAAGTCCTGACGCTAGTGATCAAGCTTCAAGTATGTAGCGAACAACAACAAGCGCTGTCCGATACCTGTACGGCTTTTGCGTCGGCTTGTAGCTGGATTAACGAGAACGTCAATCCCCGGCTGACTAACCGGAACTCGATTCAAGCCGTCTGTTATCAGGACGTTAAGGATCGGTTCGGATTGACGGCTAACCACGTTGTCAGAGCTTGCGGTCGGGTGGCGGCTAATCGTTTGACAGCAAAACTTCAAGGGAAGAAGGTCAAGAACTTTGCTCCAACAAGTTTCGACTGTGACGCTCGAACCTTCCGTTTCGTCGAGAAAGATTGGGCGATTACTGTTAGCACCACGGGGAAACGGTTAACCATTCCCCTGAGAGCGAGCAATTACCATCGGGGGAAACTTACCTGGCAAAATCCGACCTCCGCTCAAATCTGCCTACATCGTGACGGCGGTTGGTATGTCCACATCCAACTAAAATCGGAACCGCCGAAACCTATCAACGCGGATAACATTATCGGGGTCGATTTCGGCCGTCGTGACATCGCGGTAACATCAACCGATCAATCGTGGTCGGGGGAGGGAATCAAGGAAACGAGGGATAAATACAGTCGTGTGAGGTCTTCTCTGCAAAAGAAAGCGTCTCAAGGCACTAGATCCACCAGGCGTAGGTGTCGGGAGATCTTGAAACGGCTATCGGGGCGGGAGAGAAGATACCAAGCGCACTTAAATCATGTAATCAGTAAAGCTATCGTTGCCGAGGCAAAATTAACTAACTCGATTATCGCTATTGAAGACCTAACCGGTATTCGAGAGAGAACCAACCAACAACCACGAAATAAGACCGAGAGAAGACGGTCTAACTCTTGGGCTTTCTATCAACTTCGACAATTTCTCGAATACAAAGGCATTAAAGAAGGAGTTGAGGTTATCGCGGTTAATCCACGATATACCTCTCAAACCTGTCATTGTTGCCTACATATCGGAATTAGAAGCGGAAAATCGTTTAAGTGTAGCAATAAGACTTGTGGTTGGATTGGTGACGCAGACGCGAACGGTAGCAAGATGATTAGACTTTTGGGGCTGAGTGTAATCCAGCCCAGAGAGCCGAATTTATTGGCTTGCCCGATAAGTTTAGGGTTACAGAAAGCTCCCGTTAAGCTGACGCTTTAACGGGAGTAGATTACTAAGGACTCTCCAGAGTTGAGGTACAGCTAACCGTGCGAATTCCTCTCGACTACTACAGGATATTGGGAATCCCCTTTCAGGTGAGTGCCGAGCAGATTGATTTGGCCCACGCCGACAGGGGACGGCAATTGCCGCAGCAAGAATACAGTCAAACAGCGATCATTGCCCGTCAGCACTTGTTAGATGAAGCTTACCAAGTGTTAAGTGCTGCGGATCGCCGTCGTGATTACGATGCTCAATTTTTTGATCCCAATCCCTTGCTTCTCAACCCAGAAAGCAGCGCCGAAAACCTAGATTCTCAGGGTGGGGAGGTGGCCGCCGCTTCTCCAGAATATCCCACTCCCCAGATTACCATTGCCCCCGCCGATCTGGTGGGAGCTTTGCTCATCCTGCAAGAGTTGGGAGAATACGAGTTAGTGATTCGTTTGGCCGAAACTTATCTAGATTTAGAGCCAACTACTCGCCCAGACATGATCTTAACCTTGGCTTTGGCCTACGGGGAATTGAGTCGGGAATATTGGCAGGATAAAAATTATGAACAGGCGGCCAGCACCGCAGCCAAGGCCTTGACCTGCTTGGAACAAGAACAAATGTTCCCACAAGTGGCCAGCGAGATTCGTCATGATTGCGATCGCTTGCGTCCCTACCGGATTCTGGAATTGTTATCCCAGGAAAAAAAACCTAGTCTTGCCCGTCAGCGCGGCTTGAATCTCTTGGAAGAGATGTTAGAAGCTCGCGGCGGCATCGATGGCCAGGGTGATGATCGCTCTGGGTTAGGGGTGGATAATTTTTTACGCTTTATTCAACAGTTGCGGGTTTATTTAACTCAGGCCGAACAGGAAAAAATCTGGGCAAAAGAGGCACAACGCCCCTCGTCGGTGGGTAATTATCTGTTGGTTTATGCCTTGATTGCCCGCGGTTTCGCCCAAAAACAACCCGCCGCTATTGTCGCAGCCAGCGATCGCCTACAGCAATTACAAAAACATCAGGATGTCTCCCTCGAGCGATCAATCTGCGCCCTACTGCTCGGTCAAACCGAACAAGCAAGCACAATTTTAGAAAAAAGTCAAGAGCAAGAAATATTAAATTATATTAAGGAACAATCCGGGCAATCTCCCGATCTTTTACCTGGGTTATGTCGTTACGGTGAGCGTTGGTTACAAACAGAAGTTTTCTGTCATTTTAGTGATTTAGTTGAGCGGAAAGCCTCACTAAAAGAGTATTTTGCCGAGGAAGAGGTACAAAATTATTTAGAAGAATTGTCAGGTTTTCCTGACGAAAAAGTTCCCGTGTCGGTTCAAGAAAAGGTTGGCGAACCTTTAAAATCGGAAGTAAATGTTCTCAAAACCCACACCCCCCCCACCCATTTAAACCCAGTGCCAGGAGCGACACCGATGAGGGAATCTGCTTATTCTTCCCACTCTCGTCCCCAAAAACCGTCTTTAGCTAGAGCTAACGGTGAGCGGACAGGCACTGCTGTACCTGCCCTGAGAGCCACTGCTCAGGAGGAAACTTTCACCCCCTATACTCAGGGCAGTGTGGTGGTGACAGCAGCCTATCGTCAACCGGCACTTAATCCCCCCCGTCGTCGTCCCCGTCGCTCGCGCCCCCCAGCAGCGGGCAACTCCCAGCCGGCAGCCCCAGAAACGGTAAAAACTGCCCTAGTCGCACCGAAACGGAGACGACCGGCCCGCAGAAAACTACGACTCGATCGAGTGGCAATATTGGGGGTAGGATTAGTGGGAACGCTCGCAGTTTTGTCCTTGGGGGTGAGGGCCATTGTCGATAGTCAATCTCCTTTGGCAGCCTTACAAGGGGAACAGTTACCGATTTCTTTAAATACTCCCATACTAGAAATTCCTTCGGCTAACGCAGAGGTTATGGAAGGGAATCCCTTAGGCAAGGAAACGGCTAAGGAGACGATTCAAGCTTGGTTAGCAGCAAAATCGGCCGCTTTTGGCAGTGAACACCAAAAAGAGCAATTGAAAGAGGTTTTAACGGGTTCAGCTTTGGAAATTTGGCAAAAACGGGCGGCGGCTTTACAGGGAAATAACTATTGGCGCTACGATCATCAGGTGGATGTGCGATCGGTCACTAATAATGCGAAAAATCCTAATTTAGCCACGGTGGAAGCGACAGTAAACGAAAAGGCCATGTATTTCCATAATGGCAAGGAAATTGTCAATCGTTCCTATAATGAGTCCTTGAACCTGCGCTATGATTTGGTACGGCAAGGAGATAAATGGTTGATCGAAAAAACCCAAGTCTTACCCTGATTTTTCCCGATTAAATCCCCAAAAACTAGGCTTTAGGCTGCCCGCACACCCAATAAAGGCTGCATGGCAGCCTTTTCAGTGGCAAGTGGCAAGTGGGGGAGCAGGGGAGCAGGGAGAAAAAAGCTGATCACTGATAACTGATAACTGATAACTGAATTCCGACTGCCCCAAAAGGAAAACTTTGTACCTCACCATTAAGATAACTTCTATATCTTTAGACTGATAAATACTCGATTCCCTTAATATTTTTTAACATAAAATCTGCTCTTTGATTGCTGTCATTGGTTCCCTAGAAGTCAAGCTAATGAGTTATGATACTAGGTAGGAATCCATAGTTCTTAGAGGAAAAAGCGGGGCAATCTCAATGTTTTGCCCACCCACAAGACCATGATTTTGATGTTTTAAAAATCTCGCATAAGTCTTTAAGAACTTTTAAAATCAGCATTCACAAGGAGGGATATTATGACAGGTAAGAGTAAACGCGGTTTTGCCTCTATGGATCAAGCTAAACAAAGGGAAATCGCTAGTAAAGGTGGTAAAGCTGCTCATCAAAAAGGTACAGCCCACGAATTTACCTCCGAAGAAGCTCGCGAAGCGGGACGAAAGGGTGGTGAAGCAGTTAGCCGGGATCGCGCCCACATGGCAGCTATTGGACGGGAAGGGGGTAAAAATTCCCACAAAGGCAGTCGCAAAAACTTAAACTCCGAAGAAAATTACCCAACCAACGAGTCTATAGGTGAAAATTCCTCAGATTTCAGCAACTCGGAGGCAAATAGTTGACTTTTCTTGACTTTTTCTCAGACTGAGAGGGTGTTAGGGTGTTGGGGTTTTAGGGTGTTGGGGTGTTGGGGTTTTAGGGTGTTGGGGTGTTGGGGTTTTAGTTGAATTCCCCCATTTCCCCATTCCCCCATTCCCCCATTTCCCCATTTCCCCATTTCCCTATTCCCAATAAATACTTTAAGGTTCGATACTGACAATCCAAGTACCGACGTAGAGACGGACGGGAATATTGCCAGAGGCAGTCACATCACAGGTAAAGTAATAAGTGCCTAATTCGGGATTTCTGACATTAGACATGACGATTTCAACTTTGCTGGTGGGATCGATCGCTTGTTCGGGGACAATTTGAATAATGCGACTATCCTTGTCCCAAACCACTTCCTTTAAAGGTAAAGATTTGTTGTTGATGCGTACCTCGATTTTATTGGTGTCAAACTGGCCGTTAAAATAATCGGGATAGGAAATAAAAAAAGCTGAAGCCCCTTGGGAGAGTTTTTTCGGGGGGATATAGAATTTATAACGATCCATTTGCTTGGGACGACCACCAAATTGCAAGAAATAATCTAAGATATCCTTGCGATCGACTCCACTAAAAATTGTTAGGCCGGGGTTGCCATTGGCTAAAGTTATTTTTGGTAAAATAATTCCCGCACCCACCCCTAAGGATAGAGCGATCAAAGCGGGTGTCCTAGCATATTTAATTACTTTTGTCAAGAGTTTTAACATAAATTTTAACCCAAGGTGAGGGGGATGGTGATGGCCGCAAGGAGCCTAATACAGTTCAACTCTAACAAAACTCGCTCGTTTCTTACCTAGACCTTTGCCAGTCCGATAAGTGTCTTGGTTAACGCTTCATCGCTCGTGCCATATCCCGTTGATCCTGACGACGTTTCAAATCTTCGCGTTTATCGTGTAATTTCTTGCCTCTACCGAGGCCAATGCTGATTTTTACCCAACTACCTTTAAAATACATCTTCAAAGGCACAAGAGTTAAGCCTTTCTGTTCCACTTGACCGATGAGTTTGCTGATTTCCTTTTTGTGCATCAACAATTTTCTCGTCCGGCGCGGATCGTGATTAAAATATTCGCTACTCTGTTCGTAGGGGGAAATATGAACATTAATTAACACCGCTTCACCATTGCGGACTAAAACGTAACCATCCCGCAGGTTCACCTTACCAGCGCGCACAGATTTAACCTCGGTCCCCAGCAACTGCACCCCCGCTTCAAAAGTCTCTAAAATCTCGTAGAGATGGCGTGCTTGCCGGTTATCAGTGATAATTTTGATTTTGTCGTCTTGATTGGCCATATAGTCAAGTGAAAAGTGAAAAAGCTGTTGGGTGTTGGGGTTTTAGGGTGTTGGGGTGTTGGGGTTTTAGGGTTTTAGGGTGTTGGGGTTTTAGGGTGTTGGGGTTTTAGGGTGTTAGGGTTTTAGGGTGTTGGGGTTTTAGGGTTTTAGGGTGTTAGGGTTTTAGGGTGTTGGGGTTTTAGGGTGTTGGGGTTTTAGGGTTTTAGTTGAAATTCCCCATTTCCCCATTTCCCCATTTCCCCATTTCCCCATTTCCCCATTTCCCCATTTCCCCATTTCCCCATTTCCCCATTTCCCCATCTTACTCGCTCTTTTGCTCTCTCTGGACTGACTGCTGGCGGCTCTTTGGTGATCACCGGCCTTGTCAGGGGGAACGAGAAGGGGGAAAATGAGAGCAGTGTTAAATTTTTATGAAGTTTGGTTCTGTGGACAAAATTCGTACTGTTTCCGATAGTAAGCGTGATTTTTATACTCGCCACACCCGCCCCATCAATTCGGTATATCGGCGCGTGGTTGAGGAATTATTAGTTGAGATGCACCTGCTCTCCGTTAATGTAGATTTCCATTATGATCCAATTTATGCCCTTGGTGTGGTTACTTCTTTCGAGAAGTTCATGGAAGGCTATCGTCCGGGGGAGGATAAACCGAATATTTTTAATGCTTTGTGCCAAGCGGTTAACGGTAATCCCGAAGTCTATCGTCGTGATGCCGAAAATATGATCGCTATTGCCAAAGAAACTAATATTGATTCCTTGCTTTCCCAACTGCAAAACCCTGCTCTGGGTGGTAACAATCAGTTGTCTGATAGTCTAGTTTCGGTGATTAATGCGCCTAAGTTTAAGTATAGTCGCCTGTTTGCCATCGGTCTTTATACTATTTTAGCCGAAGCACAACCAGACATAATCAAGGAAAAAGAAAAACGCGAACCAATTTTGCAAAAGTTCTCAGAAATTCTGCATCTCTCCAGCGAGAAACTGCAAAAAGACCTCGATGTTTATCGCGGTAATCTCGATAAAATGGATCAGCTGCTCAAGGTTATTGAAGATGCTCTAGAAGCAGAAAAGAAAAAACGTCAACAAAAAGAACAGGAAAAACAAACCACCCCGCAATAAAGGCTCTCAACCGGAAATTACCGCGTGCAGACAAGGGAATAGGGAACAGAAAAAGGATTAAATCGGCTCTCTTTCTTTACTGTTCCTTCTGACCTCGTTCTACAATTAGGATCGGCAACCCTCAATATTTATTTCCCGTGACTAACTCCTCCATCACCGCACCCGTAACCGATATTTTGGCAAAAGCGCGGTCAGGGGCAAATTTATCGGCAAAAGAAGCGATTATCTTGCTAGAAACTACCGATAACCGTTTAATTGCCCAGATTCGGGAAACGGCCGACTTTTTGCGTCGTCAACAGGTGGGAGATACCGTCACCTACGTGATCAATCGCAACATTAATTTTAGTAACATTTGTGAGCAGCATTGCAGTTTTTGTGCATTCAGACGCGATGAAAATGAAGAGGGAGCCTTCTGGCTTAATTTAGAGGAAATTATCGCTAAAGCGACGGATGCTGTCCATCGTGGGGCCACGGAAATTTGTATGCAGGGAGGATTAAACCCAAAAGCCAAGATTAAGGGCAATTCCTTAGACTATTACCTCGAAATTGTTAAAAACCTGAAACAAGCCTTTCCTGACCTGCATTTACACGCTTTTTCGCCTCAAGAAGTCCAATTTATTGCTAGAGAAGACGGTTTAAGTTACGAAAAAGTTATCGCTTCCCTGCAAGAAGCAGGAGTCAATTCTCTGCCGGGAACGGCTGCCGAGGTGTTAGTCGATGAGGTAAGACGGGTAATTTGTCCGGAAAAAATCGATGCCGCCACTTGGTTAGAAATAGTCGGTACTGCTCATCGCTTGGGGTTACATACCACCAGTACCATGCTCTGCGGTCATATTGAAACCCCTAGCCAACAGGTGCAGCACCTTGAAAAAATTAGAAAACAGCAAGAAATCGCCCTAGAAAATAATTATCCAGCTAAAATCACCGAATTTATTTTATTGCCTTTTGTGGGACAATCGGCCCCCAAACCCCTGAGAAATCGAGTCGGACGGGATCAACCAATTTTAGCCGATACATTAAAGTTAACAGCAGTGGCGCGGATTTATTTGGGCAATAGCATTAAAAATCATCAACCCAGTTGGGTAAAATTGGGCTTACAGGGGGCGACAGAAGCCTTAAACTGGGGTTGCAACGATCTCGGTGGTACTCTCATGGAAGAACATATTACCACTATGGCCGGGGCTGTGGGCGGTACTTGTTTGACCGTCGAGGAATTAGCAACGGCGATTAAATCCCTCGATCGCCCCGCCCGTCAACGGGATACAATCTATTAACTAGGGTTTACTCAACTAACTTTAATCAAGCCCAACAATTTCTCCCTTACCGGCAATCACTTCGCCGATTTGGTAGGCATTAATCCCAGAGGATTGTAGTTGATTAATAGTCAATTGCGCCAGATCTGATGGGACAAGGATCACAAAACCGATACCCATATTAAAAGTATTAAACATGGCTTCGGCATTAACCGAACCCATCTGGGCTAACCAGTGAAAAATCGGCAAAACCGGCCAACTTTTGCGGTAAATCTGCACAGAATGCCCTTTACCCAAGCAGCGGGGCAAATTTTCCGGGATGCCACCCCCAGTAATGTGGGCCATGGCGTGAATATCTAACCCAGAGCGCAGCAGTTGTAGCACAGGTTTAACATAAAGTCTAGTGGGAGTTAACAAAACTTCACCTAAGCTAGAGCCAGCCAAAATTGCGGGGCAATCTTGCCAATTTAAGCCCTGGGTGTCGATAATCTTACGAACAAGACTAAAACCGTTACTGTGAACCCCACTACTGGCTAAACCGATAGCCACATCGCCGATTTGCACCTTACTGCCGTCGAGTAATTGACTTTTTTCGACAATACCGACGCAAAAACCTGCTAAATCGTACTCTCCCGCCGAATAAAACCCCGGCATCTCCGCCGTTTCTCCTCCCAAAAGAGTACAACCACTATCACGACAGGCACTAGCGATTCCCGATACCACCGCCGCTAACTGTGACGCTTCCAGTTTACCAGTGGCCAGATAATCCAAGAAAAATAAAGGTTCGGCCCCGGAGGTTAGGACATCGTTGACGCACATGGCCACCAGGTCAATTCCCACCGTATCATGGCGATTGAGACTATGGGCAATTTTTAGCTTGGTTCCCACACCATCAGTTCCCGATACTAACACCGGTTGCTGATAACCGGAAGGTAACTGAAAATAGCCGCCAAAACCGCCTAAACCGCCGATAACTTCGGGACGGAAGGTACTTTCCACATTTTGGCGAATTTTCTCGACAAAAGCGCGTCCTGCTTCCACATCCACGCCCGCTTCTTTATAATCCATGCCCAATTGACCGATTGTATCTCTCAAATTTTACCCAGATTTCGGTCCCATGGGAATTATAAATTATGAATTATGAATTATGAATTATGAATTGGGAGATAAAGCGTAGGGTGCGTGAGACGGAAAATTGCTGCTTTGACTCGAAGGTGAGAATCCGTCGTAACCCAGCACCTATCATCGACCAAGTAGCCAGTTACAATTAAAGATAAGATACAAAGAACCAGAAGTCTGCGCCACTATCTAACAATTAATTGAGATTACTTAATTAGGGTTGGCTGAAAAAGTACGGGCGAAGCATTCGGATAGAAAATCTACGGTTTCACCGATAGGTTATTGCCCGAATGCTTCGCCCCTACAGGGCGCGATCGCCGCTCAAGATGCCAGGTTTTGAAGCACGATTCTCTCAAAATCTTGCACCTGTTTCGCAAGAAAAGCCACAAAACCCTTACCTTGCCTACATTTCACATTTATTCAGCAAGCCCTAATTAATTAGGAGTTTAGCAAAATGTCTAACGAAACGGTCACTTATTCCCTTGAGGCTGTCTTGACAAGGATTGAGGGGAAAATCGACTTTTTACAAAGAGATGTCAACGAGCGTTTAAACAAGCTAGAGATAGGACAATCAGAATTAAGAGGGGACATTAAAGCTTTAGATGAGCGACTAACCGCAGAAATTAAAGGGTTAACTGCAAGAGTCGCTGATCAGGAATTTACCAATCGGGGGATTCTGATAGCTTTGGTTGTTGCCATTTTAGGAGGAGCGGCCAAAATTTTTGGTTTTCTCCCCAATCCTTGACAGCGATCGCATAATGTTTGAAGAAATTAACGCCCAATTGAAACGGCTAAAAAATTAAACTACAAAGATCGAGTGTCTTTTCTGTCAATCTTCTTGGGGATATTTTTCCCAAAGATCCGTGATTTGGCGAAGACTTTGGAAGTTGCCATTACCGAGGATCAAATGATCTAGGAGAGGAATGGCTAGATAGGTAGCTCCCTGTAATAATTGTTCTGTGAGTAAAATATCGTCTTGACTAGGCGCAAGTGACCCAGTGGGGTGATTATGGGCGATAATTAACTTAGTAGCTGATTGTTTCACTACTTCTCGAAAGATTTCTCGCGGATGTACCAGTGTTTCTGTAGCTGTGCCGATAGTAATCACTTTTAGTGCGATTAACTGATTTTTGACATCGAGTAAAATAACGGCGAAACGTTCCTGAGACTGATACATTAGTTCGTGTCCAAGGATAGCGGCAGCGGTATCGGGACTATCGATAACCATTTTTTCCGTCGGTCGTCGTTGAAAAGCTCGTTTTCCCAATTCGATCGCCGCTAGAATAGTAGTAGCCTTAGCCGGTCCAATGCCATGAATAGCGGTTAATTCCTGGGGGTGAATATCCCTCAAAACGTCCAAAGGATCCCGGCGATATTTACTCAATTCGTTGAGAATATGCTGTCCTAAACCCACCGCCGAGAGTTTCCCCTTACCTTGACCTGTAGCTAGTAAAATCGCTAATAATTCGGCGTTACTGAGGTTTTTCGCCCCGACACTGATTAAACGTTCCCTTGGTCTTTCACTGACGGGAATATCGGCAATTCTCAAGCTGTAGGTCATGGAAGTGGCAAGCTACCGCGATAAAATTCCATCATACAATTTTAGCCAGTGCCTAGAGGGATTTGGCGGGTAAATCAAGGGGAAAAATTCTCCTTACTGATAGCGAATTCCCGCATCTTCGAGGCGCTGTAAAGCTTCCCCTAATCGCGGGATATCGGCGATTAAACTGACGCGCACATAACCTTCCCCTCCCTCTCCAAAAGCATTGCCCGGAGTGACGACGACACCAGTTTTTTGCAGGACGCTGAGGGCAAAATCCGTGGAAGTCATACCGACGCTACAGGGAATCCAGAGATACATTGTCGCCTTAGAGGGGGGAATATCCCAACCTAATTGCCCCAAACCTTTGATTAAAAAATCTCGTCGCTGCCGGTATCTTTCCTGTACTTGTTTGACGTATTCATCCGGCAGTTGTAGGGCGGTTTCGGCCGCTTTTTGGATGACGGAAAAGATGCCATAATCGAGATTAGTTTTCAGGGTGCGTAACCCTTGAATAATATCGGCATTGCCCACGACAAAACCGACGCGCCACCCGGCCATATTATAGGTTTTCGAGAGGGTATGAAATTCTACACTAATCTCTTTTGCCCCCGGAATTTCTAATAAACTGGTGGGCTGATAACCATCAAAACTCAATTCAGCATAACAGAGATCGTGGACGAGCATAATCTCATATTGCCGGGCCCAAGCAACGATTTTTTCAAAAAATTCCAGGGGGGCAACGGCGGCGGTGGGATTACTGGGATAGTTAAAATAGAGGATTTTAGCCTGTTTAGCCACATCTTCGGGGATAGAATCGATATCTATCAGCCAATCCTGTTCCGCTTTTAAAATAATCGGGTATAGCGTCGCCCCAGCAATCAAAGGACCGCGAAAATGGGCGGGATAGGCGGGACTGGGAACTAAGACCACATCGCCGGGGTTAACATAAGCTAGGGCCAGGTGAGATAGGCCCTCTTTGGAACCTAGCAAGGGTAAAGCTTCGTTATCGGGATTGAGTTCCACACCATAAGAGCGATCATACCATTTAGCGATCGCTTCTCGGAAACTGGCGGTTCCTTCAAAGGGGGGATAACCGTGAAATTGGGAGGTTTCAAAAGCTTGAATGGCCGCTTCGATAACTGGACGCGGGGCAGGACCGTCCGGGTTGCCCATACCTAAATCGATTAAATCTAGTCCTTCTTTGCGGGCTAAGGCTTTTAATTCATCCAAGCGGGCGAAAACGTAGGGGGGTAAGGCACTTAATCGCTTGGCGCGGCTATTCGTCCAATTTACACTCATTACTTCTTGGCTTACTGATCGAGGTAATCTAACATTATCGCACGAGTGTATGGCTAATTTAGCAGTTAGTTATTAGCTTCTTTGTGTCTCAGTATGGCTAGAATTGCCCGACACCGGAGATGGAGAGCCAAACTAAGGTAATCTGATTAATAGAGGCCCAAAATTACTGATTAGCCCCAGCATTACCCCCATTCTTCGGCATTATCCGCCGGTAAGTCCTGACTCCTCACTCCTCAATTCTTTTCTCAAATATGACTGCGATTGCTGTTCAGATAACTTCTATTTTACCCCCCGACACGACGGTTATTGCCTGGCCACAAGTGCCAAAAGAGGAACAAGAAAGATTATCAAGGGCAATTAGGGGCAAAAGTCCTGAAATTCTAGTCTATCCCGCTAATACGGCCGCTTTAGTCTGTCTGGTGCGTTTTGCCAACGAAAATCGTCTGTCTTTATTGGCCTACGGTCAAGGCAGTAAATTAGATTGGGGTGGGTTAGTCCAGTCACCCGATATTTTAGTCAGTACCCGAAATCTCAACCAGATTATTGACCATGCTAGGGGAGATTTAACTATAACCGTGGAATCTGGGCTTAAACTAGCGGATTTACAGGCTTTTTTGGCTCCTAGCGGTCAATTTATTCCTCTTGATCCCAGTTATGCCGATAATGCCACGATTGGCGGTATTATGGCCACGGCCGATGCGGGAACATGGCGGCAAAGATACGGTGGAGTCCGGGATCTGATCCTAGGATTCTCCTTTATCCGTCACGATGGCGAGATTGCTAAAGCTGGAGGGCGTGTGGTCAAGAATGTGGCGGGATACGATATGATGAAGCTATTTACGGGTTCCTATGGCACTTTAGGGATTATCGATCAGATTACCCTGCGACTGTATCCCGAAACTGCTAACTCAGAAACCCTGATCATCACTGGAAATAGCGAAAATATTAGCAAATTAAGTCAAGTTATTCGGCAATCGTCCTTAACTCCCACCGTGGCTGAATGTTTAAACCCAGGGATGACGCAAGCACTAGGATTAGGGGAAAAAGTCGCTTTACTGCTGCGTTTTCAAAGCATTCCCGAAAGTATTAGTGAACAATCGCAACAGGTGAGTTATTTAGGGCAACAGTTAGATTGTCAGACTAATTATTATCGGGATGAGGCAGCAGTTTCTCTATGGCAAAGATACCGAAAAACAATGGATAATTATGACCAAGAGGGCAATTTTTTCGGCAAAATAGGATTATTACCCAGCAGTTTAGCTCTAGTTATCGACCAAATTAACGGACTAGCCTCAATTAATATTAGTAGCGGGGTGGGTAAAGTTATCTTAAAATCGGAGGAAAATCTTGACAAAATTCGCTCTTTATGCAGTGCCAATCAGGGTTATCTAACGGTGTTAACCGCGCCTCCATCGCTAAAAGAAAAAATTGAACCTTGGGGTTATACAGGTAACGCGATTGCCATGATGAAAACCCTAAAAACTAAATTCGATCCTCACGGTATTTTTAGTCCTGAACGCTTTCTTAACAAAATCTAATTAAAAATTATGCAAACCTCCGAACATTCCGTTAACTTTCAAGAATTAATCGACCAAAAAAATCAAGGATTTGACCCCAAAAATCCCCCCGCTCAAGAATTAATCGATAGTTGTGTTCACTGTGGTTTTTGTCTTTCTACCTGTCCCAGTTATCGAGTCATTGGCAAAGAAATGGACTCCCCCCGGGGTAGAATTTATCTGATGAATGCCATCAACAAAGGGGAAGCAGTTTTAGACGAAACCACTAGCCAACATTTTGATACTTGTTTAGGTTGTTTAGCCTGTGTTAGTACCTGTCCATCGGGAGTACAATACGATCAATTAATCGCCGCAGTTCGTCCGCAGGTGGAACGCAATCAACCCCGCAGTTTTAAAGATAAAATTATTCGTTTTCTCATTTTTAATCTCTTTCCCTATCCCGTCCGTCTCAAATTATTTTTACCTTTCCTCTGGTTATATCAAACCCTAGGATTACAAACCCTAGTCAGGAAATCGGGTATCTTAAAAATGCTCTTTCCCCGTCTAGCGGCTATGGAATCAATTTTGCCTAGAATTACTCTAAATTCTCTGTTTAAAAACTATGCCGATGTTATTCCCTCCCAGACTGAAAAACGCTATCGGGTGGGAGTAGTTTTAGGTTGTGTGCAGAGACTCTTTTTCTCGCCAGTAAATGAATCGACAGTGCGGGTTTTAACTGCCAATGGTTGTGAAGTGGTTATCCCAAAAAACCAGGGTTGTTGTGCCGCTTTACCCGCACATCAAGGACAGGAAAAACAAGCACAAAGTTTGGCCAGACAAATGATCGATAGTTTCGCAGAAACCGAGGTTGATTATATTATTATTAATGCGGCGGGTTGTGGTCATACTCTCAAGGAATATCATCATATTTTAGCCGATGATCCTGAATATAAAGATAAGGCTGAGGAGTTTGTGGCTAAAGTACGCGATGCTCAAGAATTTTTGGCAGCAGTGGGATTAACTGCTGATTTATCGCCGATTACCGAAACAGAATTAACCCTAGTTTATCAAGATGCCTGTCATCTTTTACACGGACAAAAAATCTCCGTGCAACCACGGCAATTATTGCAAAAAATCCCCAATATTAACTTAAAAGAACCTATCGATGCGGCCTTGTGTTGTGGCAGTGCCGGAGTTTATAATATGCTACAGCCAGATACTGCCGATGAATTAGGTCAGCAGAAAGTAGGCAATTTATTAAATACTGGGGCTGCGGTGATTGCTTCTCCTAATCCGGGTTGTTCCCTACAAATTAAAAAACATCTACAATTACAGGGAAAAGATACACCCGTTATTCATCCTATCGAATTATTAGATTATGCGATTCGCGGGCTGAAAATTTCCTAAAATAGAAAAGGGGTTTCTTCAAGAAAACCCTTTTCTATTAGATTAGATATAGGTAGCCCAAGATTTGGCCCAGGCGAGAATTTCCTGAACTCGATCGAGGGTTGAAGATTCACAGTAGAGACGCAAAACCGGTTCTGTGCCACTAAAGCGAATTAACAACCAACTGCCATCTTCTAAACGGAATTTATAACCGTCCATAGGATTACAATCAGTCACTTGTTTACCGGCAATTTCCCTTAAGGGATCGTTATCCAAAGCAGTAATTAACTGAGCGCGAGCTTCCATATTAGCTAGGGGTAAATCAATGCGATCATACTCAGAATGAAAACCAGTTTTATCCTGTAATTGCGCGTAAAGAGCGCTTAAATCTTGGCCCGATTCTACCACTGCTTCCAAAACGTATAAAGCTGATAGTAAAGCATCCCGTTCGGGAATGTGAGTACCATAACCGACACCTCCCGACTCTTCCCCACCAATTAACACAGGAGTGGTCAACATTCGATCGGCGATATACTTATAACCGATCGGGGTTTCAAAGACCGATAAACCGTATAAACTGGCTAATTTGGGGATTAAATCGGAACCGCTCACCGTTTTCACAATTTCCCCTCTCATTCCCTTTTTGCCGGCTAAATGCTCGATTAAAATCGGGATGAGATTTTGGGTGCTTAAAAAATTCCCCTGACCATCGATCGCCGCCACTCGATCGCTATCGCCATCGAAGACCAAACCTACTCGCAAAGGGGCTAAATTTGCGCTCTGAGCCAGTTTATCGATGATTTCCCTCAAATTTCTCGGTAAAGGTTCCGGAGAGCCGCCACCGAACAAAGGATCGCGATTGCCGCGTAATTCCGTGATCCCCACCCCCAAAAGACGCTCTAAACCGGTAGCCGCCGCACCGTGCATGACATCGGAATAAACTTTTAGTTGTCCCGATTCGATCGCGTTGGCAATAGCGGCAATGTTAACTTTTTGGCGTAAACCCTGACAATAACCAGACCAAGGCTCAAAAGTGCTTAATTTACCTGCATTGGCCTTAAATTGCGGCGGATTAGACAATAAAGCTTCAATTTGTTGGGTAATTTCCGGCGAGACAGAACCACCAAAATAACCTTTAACCTTCAAACCGAGATATTTAGCCGGGTTATGACTGGCGGTTAACACGATCGCACCGAGAGCATTTTCTGAGCGAGCTGCCCAACTAAAAGCGGGAGTGGGAGCGTAGGATTGGGAGAGAAGCACATCAAAACCGGCTTTTTGAAGCGATTCCGCCGCAGTTTGAGCAAAATCCTCCGCCATAAACCGCCGATCATAGCCGACGATCATCGTCCGCGAACCCGTGATCTGACCATAATTATCCGCTAAAACCTGAGCCGCCAAGGGAGCGAGCAGAGCGACTCGATCGAAAGTAAAATCGGCGGCGATAATCCCGCGCCAGCCATCGGTTCCAAATTTAATCGGGTTCACGGTGGTCATGATTTACCCCTAAATATCCATTTTCCCAATACTGTAACCCGCTCCGTACCCCTTGGCGATAGGGAATGGGGGAATGGGGGAGATGGGGAGATGGGGAGATGGGGAAATGGGGAAATGGGGAAATGGGGAAATGGGGAAATGGGGAATTTCAGCTAAAACCCTAACACCCTAACACCCTAACACCCTAACACCCTAACACCCCAACATCCCAACACCCTAAAAACCCAATACCTTTTCAGGTTTCTCGATCATCGGTTTTTGCTGCCGAATCGAGCGCACCGACTTCACTGGCTAATAATTTTTCCATTAACATTTGTAACTTCATCCGTTCTATATAGGGCCATCCCCCGGTTTCCTCGATATCCCGGAGTAATCCGTATAAGTCCTTACGGGTATTGGGTAAAGATGGCTCGAACATCTGCTCGCGAATTTGCCGATGTAAATTTTCTAAAGTTCGCAGCAACATTAACAAACCGTTACAATCTCCCTGCTGTTCTTCGGCGATCGCTGTCACCGTCGTTACAAGGGAATGTAGTTGGCTATCTAATTGGCTATTATCTCCCGGCAATCGGCTATTCATCGAAATTTCTGCATCTGAAAACAGTCACACCAATCATATCAGTCATCAGTTATGAGTTACTTAGAGCCTCCTGACTTGAAAGAGGGTGTGGGGTGGGGGAAGTGGGGAAGTGGGGAAGTGGGGAAGTGGGGTGTGGGGAAGGAAACCTCTTTCATCTGTGGTGGTGAAAATTTTTTCATCAGGACTGCCACCTATCTCCTATCTCCTGCCTGCCGTCCCCTGTCTCCCATCTTCTCAATGGTCACTGATCTTTGATAAACTGGGTTTCGGTGAATTGGCGCCTAATTCATCAGGCTATAGATCAAGGGTAGTAATTGTAAAGATTGACAAAGAGAGGTTGACATAGATGAGATTTCGTGCCTTGTTAGTTGCCTTTTTAGCCTTGTGCTTAGGGGTGTTGACAGCTTGTAGCGACGCGCCTAGTGCCGTCCTGAATAGAAACGAGCTAACCTATGATGAAATTTTAAACACTGGATTAGCTAACAAATGTCCGCAGATTTCCGAGTTTACCCGGGGTACTCTCCCCTTAGAAAGCGGCGAAAGTTATGTGGTGACAGATTTATGCTTGGAACCCCAGGAATATTTTGTCAAGGGTGAACCCATTAATAAGCGGGAAGCGGCCACCTTTATCCCGGGTAAACTCTTAACCAGAGATACCACCAGTTTAGAACAGATGACAGCGACCTTAACCGTAGGCGAAGACGGTGTTTTAACCCTCAAGGAAGAAGACGGTATTGATTTCCAACCCATTACCGTACAATTACCCGGAGGTGAAAGAGTTCCCCTCTTCTTTACCATTAAAGGTTTCACTGGCAAAACCGAAGCTGGATTTAGCTCTATCAACAGTTCCACGGATTTTGAAGGCGACTTTAAAGTTCCCTCCTATCGTGGTGCTGGTTTCTTAGATCCCAAAGGTCGGGGTGTGGTGACGGGTTATGATAATGCTGTCGCTTTACCCGCTAGTGCTGATAGTCAAGATTTCCAGCGTGCTAACGTCAAAGCGACGGAACTGGGTAAAGGTACTATGTCTTTACAGGTGACTAAAGTTGACGCTTCTACTGGCGAGTTTGCTGGTGTTTTTGAAAGTGAACAGCCTTCCGACACCGATTTAGGGGCAAAAGATGCTGAAGAAGTGAAAATTCGCGGCATTTTCTATGGTCGTCTCGAAGCTCGTGCCTAATTAATAAATTCAGAATTTCTGGAAATTAAGGCGAATTTCTCCCTAGAGAAGTTCGCTTTTTTTCAGCCCTCTTGGGGTTATTCAAGGGTTAAAATAAAGATTGACCTCGCCATGGAGGAAGAGTTGCTAATGCCCAAGAAGACGAACAAGAAAACGGAAGCCAAAAGTTACAACCATGGCGAGGAACATCCCCAGCGCCCCGATATTGGCACAGAACCCCACTTCAAGAAGAAAAAACCCCCTGTCACCTATCGTTATGATTCCTCCTTGTCCCCGGAGTTAAACTGGGATGAAAACCCCGCACGAGAAGAAGCTGAGGCCTTAATTGAGCAAATTCTCGCAGCCGAAGATTTAGAAACCGCCAAAATAGCAGCGCGTAAACTCAAGGCAATCGGTGAACCGTTTTTAAATTGGACAGGAAAGGCCGAAAGATTATCTTTTCAAGTGCCGACTTTACCCCTATTTGTCCATGAACGTTTATCCACTAGGGCAATTATTGAAACCCTGAAATCCCACAAGGTGGAAAAGGGAGAACAATTGAATCTATTTAATGACCCTCAATGGTCAATTACTGACCAGATTCTCCGAGCTTATGAATATCACGATAAATGGGTAAACCGGATGATTCTCGGTGACTCGTTGCTGACGATGAACTCCCTACTGCAATACGAGGGGATGGGGGGTAAGGTGCAGATGATTTATATTGACCCTCCCTACGGGGTAAAATTTGGTTCTAATTTTCAACCTTTTGTCAGAAAACGCGATGTTAAACACAACGATGACGATGATTTCACCCGCGAACCAGAGATGGTGCAAGCTTATCGAGATACTTGGGAATTAGGGTTACATTCCTATCTGAGTTATTTACGCGATCGTTTGTTGTTAGCCCGGGAGTTATTAACTGATAGTGGTAGTGTTTTTGTGCAGATTTCCGATGAGAATGTTCATCATGTTCGGGAATTGATGGATGAGGTTTTTGGGGGGGAGAATTTTGTTAGTTTGATTTCTGTTGCTAAATCAGCAGGAGGGCTGGAATCAACATCAAGAATGGGAACCCGTTTAGACTATTTGGTTTGGTATGCAAAACTTCGGAATCAGTTAAAATATCAGCCTTTATTTGAACAAAGGGACGACGCGATAGCCTCTGGCTTCGACATGATAGAATTAGAGGACAAAACAAGAAGAAGACTAACCAAAGAAGAAAGAGAAGGCATGGCTCCCTTGCCCGTAGGTTCAAAACTGTTCATGTCAGTTACCTTTACCAAGCCTGGACCAGGTAGCAAATATGAAGTTGAATTAAACGGGAAAACCTACAATTCTGGTAAAAGATGGTGGGGAACGCCAAAAGAGTCTTTGTTGAAAATAATTAATCTGGGAAGAACTGTTGCAACGGAAAATGAAATTCGATTTATTAAGTATCTATCGGATTTTCCTTATCGCTCTATGAGTAATTTATGGGATAAGTTGGGAGGTGCAGCTAATCCAATTTATGTTGTTCAAACCAATCCTATCATTATCCAACGCTGTCTCTTAATGACCACCGACCCCGGCGATTTAGTATTAGATATCACCTGTCTAAGAAAAGGTACAAAAATCCTTATTCCCCAGCAACCAACTAACTCCCCCCCTTTGAAGGGGGGGCAGGGGGGGGTAAAATCTCAGATACCGGGGAGCTACCCCCCCAACCCCCCCGACATCGGGGGGGCTTTAGAGGCTTTAGAAATAGAAAAATTACAACCAGGAGATTATGTCAGAGGAGACGATATTCCCCAGCAACCCACTAACTCCCCCCCTTTGAAGGGGGGGCAGATACCGGGGAGCTACCCCCCCAACCCCCCCGACATCGGGGGGGCTTTAGAGGCTTTAGAAATAGAAAAATTACAACCAGGAGATTATGTCATCGGACACGATCTGCAACCTCATCGGATTCTTCGTACTATCAGCAAAACCCATCAAGGGAAAATGATCGGGATTCGTCACCACCTTTGTCAGCAAATCCTCTGGGTAACGGGAGATCATCGAGTCTTATGTCAAAAACGGACAACCAGTTATGGCGGCGATCGCAATTGGGAACATATTCCTAAAAATAATTTTGGTTTAGCTAGAGAAATGAGAAAAGAAGCTACTCCAGCCGAAGCTAAATTATGGCAAGAAATCAAAGGAAATCAATTAGGAGTTAAATTCCGCCGTCAACATCCTATTGGACGTTATATTACCGACTTTTATGCAAGAGAAAAGAGTTGTATTGTTGAAGTAGATGGAGATAGCCATTATAGGCCAGATGCGATAGTTTATGACCAAGAAAGAGATACTTATTTAAACTCTTTGGGATTAACTATTTTGCGATTCAATAATCAAGAAATTTATCATAATTTGGCGGGAGTATTAGAGACAATTAAAGCCACATTTGCTGCGGTTGAACCTTCAGAAGATCATTACAAAGAATGGCGACGGGCTGATACTTTAAAAGTCGGTGATATTGTTTATTTTGGCAGGGAACAAATACCCTGTGAAATTAAAGATTTAAAATCGGAAATAACTACGGAAACAGTCTATGATTTAGAGATTGAAACTGTCCATTCTTTTATTACTGAAGTTTGTACTGTGCATAATTGCGGAAGTGGGACAACCGCCTACGTTGCCGAACAATGGGGGAGAAGATGGATAACCTGTGATGTCAGTAGAGTACCCTTAGCCTTAGCCAGACAGAGACTATTAACCGCCACTTTTCCTTGGTATGAACTGAAAGATAATAACTCACCGGCGGGGGGTTTTATCTACAAGAGAAAACAGAATAGTAAAGGGGAAGAAATTGGGGGAATTGTCCCACACATCACCCTGAAAAGTATCGCCAATAATGAACCGCCAGAATCAGAAATCTTAGTTGACCGTCCCGAAGTAGATAAGAGTATTGTGCGGGTGTGTAGTCCCTTCACCATCGAGGGAACCATACCGCCTCCGGTGGAGATGGAAGACGAACCGGAAAGCGCAGCGGTGGTAATCGAGAATAGCGGTTCTTATGAAGAACGGATGTTGGAAATTTTGCGGAAATCTCCCCTCTTGCGTCTGTCTGGGAACCGCACCATCACCCTGAACAACGTGCGACAGCCAACGAGAACCCAGAATCTATCGGCTGAGGCAATGGTCAAAGCTAGTGATTTAGAAGGTGCTACCTTGGAGGAGGTGGTAGATGAGGCCCTAGAAGTAAACCTGAACCAGCTTCCCCTCTCCCAGAAACCGGTGGCGTTTCTATTCGGACCGGAGAACGGAGCGATCGCAGAACAGCCCATTTACAGAGCGGCCGGGGAAGCCTATCATCGGAAATTTTGGGTCTGAAACCCCGCCGTTCTAGGTTGGCTTTACGTTAGAATTAAAAGGCCAGTCTCGAAAACCAAGTGGACGGCGCAGCACCTTGAAAACTCGGCTTAGGGGGTTCCGACCAGAAAAGCTTGGCCGGGTAAAAAGTCGCGCGCAACAAGTACAAGAAGCGTTTAGCTGGAAACGTACCGTGGGACACACGGAATCGGGCTTCTGAAATGGGGCGAAAGTCTGTGGACTCTGTGTAAGACAGTACATGGTTTTTTAACTGTGGTATGCGACGGTGGTGGAAGCAGAAACTTAAATCGTGAGGTTTAGGAAT
>NZ_JAPZSR010000216.1:0-1372 GCF_027531875.1 Microcystis sp. LE19-84.1B
TAGCAATCCCTTTGCTATAATAGTCATGGCACACCTGAAAACAAAAGCGACTACTGGGAAGCTGCAACAGCGGGAACAGTGGAAGTGGACGTTAATCAGGGGATTATATGAAAAGGAGTTCGAGAGGGAACAGATAATTAAACTGTTTGAAATCATCGACAATATGATGACTTTATCCCCTGAATTGCAGTCAAGTTTAGAGAGTAAAATTAAACAATTTGAGGAGGAAAGAACCATGCCTTTAATGAGTAATATGGAGTTACGAGGAATCGAACGCGGTAAAGAAATTGGAGCGTTAGAAAATGCTCGTGATTTTGTGAAAAAAGTTTTGGAAAACCGACTAGGCGATATCCCTGGAGATATTGGACAATGTATCAATGATGCTTCAGTTATTTCGGTTTTAGAAGAGATGTTAAAAGCCGCACTTATAGTAAATTCTTTTGAGGAGTATAGGAAGTCTTTTAGTATCATCATAAATAAGTAGTGTGGGTAATACCTACCTTACTTAGTAAACTGTTTGAAATCATCGACAATATGATGACTTTATCCCCTGAATTGCAGTCAAGTTTAGAGAGTAAAATCAAACAATTTGAGGAGGAAATAACCATGCCTTTAGTCAGTAATATGGAGTTACGAGGAATCGAACGCGGTAAAGAAATTGGTAAGGAAATTGGTAAGGAAATTGGGGCGTTAGAAAATGCTCGTGATTTTGTCAAAACAGTTTTGCAATCTCGATTAGGTGAAGTTCCTTTAGATGTGGAACAATACCTGAATAAAGTTTCGGTACTATCTACATTACAAGAGATTGTTAAATTAGCAGCTACTGCTAATTCTCTCGAAGAATTTAAGCAGTCTTTGGCAAGAATCCAATAAGAACATCTTACCGTAGGACGATGCACTGCCCACCAATTAACTTAAAACTCTAATCCAGAAGTGGATAACAATTAAAACTATCACCCTAATTGATGAACCCAACAACCGCCAATTATGATGAACCCTGGAAAGAAGCATTAACCGAGTATTTTGAGGCGTTTTTACATTTCTTCTTTCCTGAAGTTCACCAATTAATTGATTGGACAAAAATTCCCGAATCCCTAGAAAAAGAACTGAAACGGATTACCGCTTCAGCAAAGACAAAAAAACGTTTTGCTGACAAACTCTATAAAGTCTGGTTACTCAGGGGTGAAGAAGTCTGGATTTTAATTCATATTGAAATTCAAAGCCAGTACGAAGAAAATTTCCCTCAGAGGATGTATATTTATAACTATCGTGCCTTTGATTTGTATCAGAAACCGGTTATCAGTCTCGCTATATTAGGGGATGAACGAGTAAATTGGCGACCAGATTCCTATAATTATACTATCGCTGGTTG
>NZ_JAPZSR010000172.1:0-6497 GCF_027531875.1 Microcystis sp. LE19-84.1B
CTTTTCTGACTTTTCTTCAGCTATTTATGAATGTCTGAATGATGCCCACCTGAAACATAAAAAAGAACTGGATTCCTTGCTCACTCTACGATTTCAGAAGTTTAATAAATCTCAGATTATGAACGTCTAAAGTATAGATCACTAAAAAAAGCTTCCCCTGGGGATCGGGGGGGGCAGCTGGGGTGTGGGGTTTCACCGATAGGTTATTGCCCGTGCCCGAATGCTTCGCCCCTACAGGACGCGATCGCCGCTCAAGTGGCGAGAAAAAGCCAGATCAGCAGTCTCGATCACCTTTAATAGCTGTTCGATGCGGTTTTCCGTCGGGGGGGCCAAACAGGGAAAAACGGCTAAACCGGGGATTTGATTGGCCACCTCGGTGACAGCCACATCAAGGGTGACTAGGGGTAAATTAGCGAGGGTTTCCGACTTGCTCAAGGTTTGCAGATAAGAGTATAAATCTTCTGCGATCGAACTATCGATTAGGATAGCGTCCACCTCCCAGACAGTAGCTAAAAGTTCCGCCTGTTCGCAACTATCGGCCTCGATAAAACGATAATTTTCCCGAACTAATTGATTATTCCAAATCCAGCTAAAGGAAGATAAATCGGAGAAATTGGGGGCATAATGACCGTGTAAACGCAGCAGAGTCGGAGCAGTGCGCCGTTTTCGGCTAGGAACAGGGGAAACGGTCAGATTTAAGCAAGCTTGCAGAGCTGCCGAGGTGATTGGCGGAACCAGAAAACTATCGGCCCCTTGCTGTTGACTGCGGTTGCGCTCAGAATCGGCGGCGGTGACAATAACTTTTATATCTTTGGTTTGGGGATGGGATTTCAGCAGCGTTAACACATCCCAACCGGACAAGAGGGGGAGATTGGGATTGAGAAAAACACAACGGGGTTTTAACTGCCGGGCTTTTTCGATCGCCTCAGTGCCGCTACGAGCGATAATAGCTTTTAATCCCAATTCACTCAAGCGATCGACAAATTGTTCGATCACTTGGGGATTAGCTTCCACCACTAACACCAGACGCTGGGGAGTGGCGGACTCTTGGTCTGCACTTTGGGGATGAACCGGCAGCAGTAAGGTAAATTGACTGCCTTCCCGGGCCCTGGAGACAAAGGATAGATCGCCACCGTGACAGCGCGCTAATTTTTGGCTGAGGAGTAAACCTAAACCTGCACCCTCAAATTGACGGGTGAAAGGACTTTCTAGCTGTTGGAATTTCTGAAAAATCAGATGCTGGGATTCTTCCGGAATACCGATCCCCGTATCCCAGACGGTAAAAGCCAGCCAATTTTCCCAACGATTGACTTTAATGCCCAAATTACCGCCATCAATGGTGAATTTAACCGCATTATCTAACAAATGCACTAACATCTGTTGTAAACGGGTTTCATCGGCCAGGGCATAATCTAACCCCGATTCGATGTCAAGACGATAGCTGCTGGGGATATCTAGACGTTGGGGATATTTATCGACGATGATATCGTACACCCGTTGACAGAGGCGATCGATTTTGACTCTAGATAAAGTTAATTGTAGTTGTCCTGTCTCTAGGCGGGTTAAATCGAGGAGATCATTGACCAAAGCCATCAACTGACGACCGCTGCGATAGATTAAATCGGCATATTTGGACTGTCGGGGGTTAAGTTCACCGATTTTTTGTTCCCGCAGCAGATTGGAGAGACCGATAACGGCGGTGAGGGGGGATTTAAACTCATGGCTAACACAGGCGAGAAATTCATCCTTAAGACGATTTAAATGGACTAAATCGGCATTTTTAACCGCTAATTCCTGACAATATTGCTGTTGTTCCGTGATATCGGTGGCTAACAGTAACCACAGTCCCGAAGCTTTCTCGATCAAAGGATAATTATCCGTTAAATTTAACGGCACGGACAAGAGGCGCCAAGTCTTGGCTACACCCGATGTCACCGTTTCTAGACGCTGGGGAAACAGGGGGGGAGTGGGGGATGGGAGGGTTAAGGGGTCATTAACTAAAGCCAAGGCCGAGTTATCGATATTAGCGGGGAAAGCTGCCCCGATTTGTTGACACCAAGCCTGATTTTGGTATAAAATTCCTGCTTCTGGACTGTAGAGCAGCAGCGGCAGCGGTAATTGTTCTAGAAATTCCAGAGGACGATCGCTGCGGGGGGGAATGCGATCGCTGATGCGGAGCTGCGGGGGAGGATCATCGAGAATCGAGCGCCCGAGACAAAATTGGAGAAGTTTGCCCGTGTCTAAGCGTCCTAACAGTTTGCCCTGAGTATCCACTAAAATGGGGACGAAGGCGAGCGCTTCTCCCGTCAGGGTTGCCAGAAACTCACTTACGGCCATGCGAGCGTTAAGAGGGATAATCGGACGCAGCCAACCGCTCAGATCCAGACAGTTGGAGGAGGGGTTTCTGGTGTCGGGGTGCTGTTGTTGATAGAGGAGGTAAGCAATCAGGGTTTGACTCTCAATCAGTCCTAGGGGACAATACCGCTCATCCACCACCACGATCGCTTCTGGATTGCCCGTATTAATTAAATCGCAAAGACTTGCCCGGTCAATAATTAATTCACAGGCAGTGACGGATTGATTAAAGTGATGGAGGCTGAGGGTAACGCTAGGCATGGGGATAATTGGGTGGGCGGTGGCGGTAACTTTAGGGCATAATTAACAAACTGATGGCCAAACTATTAGTAGTCCTAGAACTTGAATCTACCTTGATTATGACGCTCGCTCATCTAGACGACCTCCCCATTGATTACAATTAACTACAATACCCACTGCCAAAAAGCAAAGTTAACTTTAACTTCCCCGATCTGATGGCGAGGGGGTTGTCTTCTCAACAGAGAAAGCCTAACCTAATTGTTTGTTATTTTCTATCTACCTTGCGGGTGAGAAAACGTTGCCTCCGAGACTGACTATTTATGCTTTTGTCCCAACGGACCCACCCTTGACGGGAGTGAGTTCACCTCTGGGGCTGGTTAATTCTTTGACGGCTTTATTGGCTAATGAACGCTATCATCTAACCCTAGGGTCGTCTTCTAGCGAATTACTGGCTAATATCGAGGCACAGAAGGAAAAAATCGATTGTTTGCTGGTGGTCTTTCATCCTTCCCTACAGCCGACTTTTAATCAACTCTACGAAGGGGGGATTTTACTGCCAGTAGTGATCATTGTCGCTGACAAGAACATCACTGCCGAGACGAATGACTCTCCCACCTGTCTCTATCATAGTGCCGAATTACAAATTACCGTCAAGGAATTAGACAGCATCACCTCGGTCATCGACCAAGCGATCGCTAGATTTCTCCATTTAGCTCCTAACTGCTCTTTTTCCGAGCGGACTACGATTGTTAATCAACCAAATCCCGTGGCCAATAATCACAGTTTTCTCCTCCTACAACAGCGCCGTTTAGCAGAAAAATTAAAAGAAAGACTCGGCTATTTAGGTGTTTACTACAAACGCAACCCGCAGCTATTCTATCGCAATCTTGCCCCAGAGGAAAAAAACGAATTACTGCGGGAATTAAGAAGAGATTATCGGGAGATTATTTTAAATTACTTCCAACAGGATTATCCGATTAATCAAGCGATCGATGAGTTGGTTAATAATGTCTTTTTTACCGATCTCTCAGTGTCGCAAATTCTGGAAATTCACATGGAGTTAATGGATGAATTTTCCCAACAGTTAAAATTAGAAGGCAGAAGTGAGGAAATTCTCCTAGATTATCGTCTCGCTCTCATTGATATCCTTGCTCACTTGGGGGAAATGTATCGTCGTTCCATACCTCGCGAGGATATCCCTTATGATTTATTATTGGGAATAGACTAAAATATCCCAGAAAAATAGCGATGAACTCGTATCCCCAGCCCCTTTAATCCTAACCTATGAGCGTCTTTAAAAAAACCTATGTTTTAAAACTGTACGTCGCCGGCAATACCCCCAACTCCGTGCGTGCCTTGAAAACCCTGAAAAATATCCTAGAAGAGGAATTTCAGGGAGTGTATGCGCTCAAGGTGATTGACGTGCTGAAAAATCCGCAACTAGCGGAGGAAGACAAGATTCTCGCTACTCCTACCCTTGCGAAAGTCCTCCCTCCCCCGGTGCGGAAAATTATCGGTGATTTGTCCGATCGAGAGAAGGTTCTGATCGGTTTAGACTTACTGTACGAGGAAATTCGTGAACGAGAAAATGATAGCTAGGTCTTCGGCCATAGGTGATTAGACGGGTTATATTTATTGAAGGAGAAACGCTCGGGGCGTAATCTAGTACGTCTATGGGAAAGTCAAGAGTCAATGGAAATCGAGATGGTGTAAAGTGTCTAGTCAGGCTTGATATGTTTCTGTGGAAAAATTAGATAAAAATCCTACTCTTTAAATATTCGCTGGATAAATAATGACTCAATCTAACTCTAATAGCCAATTGAATCCACCGATTAAACCGAAAGGTGTTCGCAAAATTAGAACTCTAATTGAAGGTTTTGATGAGATCACTCACGGTGGTTTACCCATGGGGCGAACTACCTTAGTTAGTGGCACTTCTGGCACGGGAAAAACCCTTCTTGCCGTGCAGTTTCTCTACCACGGGATCAAGTATTTTGACTATCCGGGCCTGTTTGTTACTTTTGAAGAATCTCCCACCGATATTATCCAAAATGCCTATAGTTTTGGTTGGGATTTAGAAGAATTAATTGACCAGGGTAAGTTGTTTATTCTCGATGCTTCCCCAGATCCGGAAGGTCAAGAGGTGGTGGGTAGTTTTGATCTTTCGGCCCTAATCGAGCGCATTCAATACGCAATTACCAAATATAAAGCCAAACTGGTATCAATTGACTCTGTAACTGCCGTTTTTCAGCAGTACGAAGCGGCATCAGTGGTGCGGCGAGAAATTTTTCGGCTCGTGGCCCGGTTAAAATTATTAGAAGTGACTTCAATTATGACCACGGAACGTATCGAAGAATACGGAGCGGTGGCCCGTTTTGGTGTAGAGGAATTTGTCTCTGATAATGTGGTAATTATGCGGAACGTGCTAGAGGGAGAAAGGCGACGCAGAACCGCAGAAATCCTCAAATTACGGGGAACAACCCACATGAAGGGGGAATATCCCTTTACTATCACCAATGATGGCATTAATATCTTCCCCCTCGGTGCGATGCGTCTAACTCAGCGCTCTTCTAATGTCCGCATTTCTTCGGGAGTCAAAACCCTTGATGATATGTGTGGAGGCGGTTTTTTCAAGGATTCGATTATTTTGGCTACAGGAGCAACAGGTACGGGTAAAACTCTCTTAGTCAGTAAATTTCTGGAAGAAGGCTGTAGGCGCGGTGAGCGGGCGATTTTGTTCGCTTATGAAGAATCTCGCGCTCAATTGTCCCGAAATGCTTCTTCTTGGGGGATCGATTTTGAGGAGATGGAACGCAAGGGATTATTAAAATTGTTGTGTTCTTACCCGGAATCGGCGGGATTAGAAGACCATTTACAGATGATTAAGTCGGAAATCTCGGAATTTAAACCCTCTCGTATTGCTATTGATTCTCTATCGGCGCTCGCGCGGGGGGTGACAAATAATGCTTTTCGGCAATTTGTGATCGGGGTGACAGGATACGCCAAACAGGAGGAAATTACGGGATTTTTCACCAATACTACCGACCAATTTATGGGAGCGCACTCGATCACCGAATCCCATATTTCTACGATTACCGACACGATTTTAATGCTGCAGTATGTGGAAATTCGCGGCGAAATGTCGCGAGCGATTAACGTCTTTAAGATGCGCGGTTCTTGGCACGATAAAGGGATTCGTGAATATACTATCAGTCAGGACGGGGCGGATATCAAGGATTCTTTCCGTAATTACGAGCGGATTATTAGTGGTTCTCCGACTAAAATTAGCGTCGATGAAAAGAGTGAATTATCGCGGATTGTTCGCAATGTACGCGAAAAATTACAGGATGAATAATCGGGAGTTGACTGATTTATAGCAGTTATCTTAATGGTGAGGTACGAAGTTTTCCTTTTGGGGAGTCAAGAGTCGATACCAAATTGAGTTACACTTCATCTTTGCCAGAAACGCTGTAAGTTGGGATTTTATCGTAACCTCTTTTTAAAAACTGTGCTTTCTAGATTTTTTGTCCTAAATCCAGACTTTTCGGGGGTTCTACCCCCCAAACCTAGGGCTGTTTCATTTAAATTAAGTACAGATGATTTTGAGTTAATAAATTTGACCGAAGATTCTCTAGTTTATCTTTCTCTAATCAAAAGAGTTAGTCACAATAATTAATCTTTAATCTTCTGCCAATATTTATTAGGAAGAGATTGATAAAGCTTGTTCCCAAGCCACTAAAAGCCTATCTCTCTTGAAATTTTCTGAGAGTACATCCTGTTAATTTAGCTAATTTTTCTGCTTCTTACGTCGATAAAACTATCAGTTTTTCCCAACGTTCAGCTAACCACATCTGTCCCTCTGTTATTGAGAGAAAACCCAAACCTCTGAAAAGATTCAATCC
>NZ_JAPZSR010000184.1:0-3010 GCF_027531875.1 Microcystis sp. LE19-84.1B
AATTAGAGGGAGATCATCTATTCGTTCTGACTGTGTTTGTGACGTAATTGCTCGACTCCTTGTTGGCCAACACTTGACTACACAAGGATTTTAACCTTTTTTGCCCACCTTACCCCTTCAATTTAAGCGAACGGTGAGTCCTGTGATTGCGGTAGAACCAGGGTTAAGTGGTAAATAACCACCAGGATCTGGGCTAATTTCAAAACTACCATTAGTGATTAGATTGACTTGAAAATTAGGATCGTAAATAGCATAAAGTCCCTGTCCATCATTGCTCTTAGCAATTAATACTCCTTGATTGTCATTAGCATTTAGATCAATAATTGTTTGACCATACTGTTGATATAATTGATCTATATTTGCAAGAATTGGATGAGATGAAGGGTTAATAGGAATATTGCCGTAAAACTCATTCCATTGATTTGCCAATGACAACCCAAAATTATTCAAGAAATCCTTCCAAGCATTAGCCTCACTCGTAATACTATCAAAACTTCCAGTAATTCCAGTTCCTGCCATTAGATAAACATTTCCTCCACTGTTTACATAATCAATTAATACCTGATTATCTACTGGGGATCCGCCAAGAAAAACTCCATCATATTGTTGTAATGTCTCTAACGTGAATGGCAAATTAGGTGCAACCTTCCATTGATGTCCTGCATCAGTTAAAGCTTTAGATAGTTGAAATCCTGTGAAACCAAGGTTATCGGAATAAGCAAGAAATGAGCCTTTCTTCCCATTAGCAAAATAATTAGCGATATTCTGAGCAAATAATAGTGAATCGTCGGGAGCATTACTAAATCCAGAATCACTTAATGTAAATTCATCATTAGCAACAATAATCTTGCCAGATTTAAGTAATTTATTCTGTTCAACTGTAATTACTTCCCCATTTAAATTAATTATCTTTGAATCATCCTCCGCTTTCAATACCTGTAAAGTCGCCACATCCAGACTATTTCCCCGCACCAACTCCGCAAAAATTGCCCCCTCATCTCCCGCACTATCCACCTGATTAATTTGAGCATCCACATAATGCCCAATTTCTTCTAAAATCACCGCACCCAAAGCATCTAAACTAGCAGAAGCAAAAAAACTTTCAGATAGATATATCTTATTGGTGCTAATCCCATAAGCGCCATTTGCACCACCTAAAACACTGCTGTTGACAACCTCAATCTCAGGAAGTTGACTAAAATCTCGACTTTGCCACTGTTGTCGTAATTGCGTCGCTTTAACCACATCATAACTTGTGCCAAAAGCAGTTTCTAAATTCGCCCAAAAACCATCAGATTGAGCAAAATCGAACAAAACATCGTCAACAGCAGGAATAATCGCCAAAACAGTAGAAGTCATGACATTAACTGGAAAGGTTTATTGCTAATAATTCTGGCACAACAAGTGCAAATTTTTCAAGACCCCTGCAACATAAATTAACATTTATACAAGAAACCGGGTTTCTCAAAGACAAGAAACCGGGTTTCTCAAAGAAACCCGGTTTCTAAATAGGTTCTCAAAGAAACCCGGTTTCTAAATAGTTTCTCAAAGAAACCCGTTTTCTCAAGAAGAAACCCGGTTTCTAGATATTGATTTTTGCCAAAGACTGCTTAAATTCTGCGAGAGAATTAGCGGTAGCTGCTAATTTTAGTAGCTCTTCTAAGATAGTAGGGTTAGTCATTTTGCCGATTATCTCTTCAATTTCTGAAGAAATCTGTCCAAACCGCACAGTTAAAACTGTTTTTATGGCATCGCGGCTTTTTTGTAACGCTCCAATTTCCTTACCGATTTCCTTACCGCGTTCCATTCCTCGTAACTCCCCAATTTCCTCACCAATTTTCCTTCCTCGTAACTCCATATTACTTACTAAAGGCATGGTTCTTTCCTCCTCAAATTGTTTGATTTTACTCTCTAAACTTGACTGTAATTTAGTTGATAAAGTCATCATATTGTCGATGATTTCAAATAATTTAATTATTTGTTCCCTCTCGAACTCCTTTTCATATAATCCTCTGATTAACCTCCACTTCCACTGTTCCCGTTCTGGCAGCTTCCCAGTAGTCGCTTTTGTTTTCAGGTGTGCCATGACTATTATAGCAAAGGGATTGCTAAGTAGGGAGACACAATTATTTGTAGGATGGGTTAGTGGTTAGTGGTAGCGTAACATAATCTGGCGTTGGGTTTCATGCTTCAACCCAACCTACGTTCATCTTATATTTAATTCCACTCACCCACTTACTTGCTTCCAATTAGTCACTGATAACTGATAACTGATAACTGATAACTGATTAGTTGGTGAACTTCAGGAAAAAAGAAGTATAAAAACGCCTCAAAATACTCGGTTAATGCTTCTTTCCAGGGTTCATCATAATTAGCGGTTGTTTGTTTCATTATGACAATTTTAGTGGGTTGTTGTCAGAAGGCGATCACTAACGTCAAAACTAGGCAGTTAAGTAGTCGTGCAAAATAAATTTCCTAGTGAAGAAAGGCAAAAGGCAAAAGGCAAGAGGCAAGAGGTGGTTAGATATGTGTAATTAATTTTGCTTAGGTACTTAAAGTATTTAACCAACTGATTAAATCTTCAACCGTAGAGAAATCGAATAAAGCTTCTCCTAATACTTCGACATCATCAATACTTAACTCCATGATTTTAGTTTCTAATGAAGGATTAATCTCCCCTAACTTGCGTTTAATTTGACGAAGAATCAATGTCTTTTCCCGTTCAATACCGCGTTCAATACCTTGTTCGATACCTTGTTCGATACCGCGTTTGATACCTTGTTCGATACCTTGTTCGATACCGCGTTCGATACCTTGTTCAATACCTAGTTCAATACCTTGACGCATCCAACTGGTGGTAATTTGCATAACTCCCTCCTGTACAGGTTCACTAAATGTGCTAATCTCTTCTTGAAATTGTATCTCTTCCACTGGATTTAGATTGAGATATGTATCAATAAATCCAGAAATTAATTGCATTTTCGCTGGATTTAACCTTAAAGTAATTAAC
>NZ_JAPZSR010000409.1:0-1086 GCF_027531875.1 Microcystis sp. LE19-84.1B
TGACAATCCGATGCTCTACAGGTTAACTTAAAATAAGTTGTTTGAGGTCGATAAACAATGATTGTCTTAGAAATGAAAGCCGTGGTCAAACCAAGTCAGTGTTCTGCCATTGATGAAGCTATTCGTACAGTACAATTCATCAGAAACAAAGCATTAAGGCTTTGGATGGATGCCAAGAGAGAAGACAAAATCGATAAATATTCTCTCAATAAATATTGTGCAGTTCGCGGCCATTCAGTTCAAGTTTGTCGATACTCTAAATTCTACTGCTAGACAAGCATCGGCCGAACGAGCTTGGTCAGCTATTGCTCGTTTTTATGACAATTGTAAGAAAAAGGTTAAAGGTAAAAAAGGTTATCCCAAGTTTCAGAAAAATAATCGTTCTGTGGAATATAAAAACTCTGGGTGGAAACTATCTGATGATAGAAAGAAAATAACTTTCACAGATAAGAAAAACATTGGCACGGTTAAACTGAAAGGAACCAGAGACTTAAACTTTTACCCTCTAGACCAAATTAAACGAGTTAGGATTGTTAAACGAGCAGATGGTTATTATGTCCAATTCTGTCTTAGCGTTGATATCCGGGAATACGCTAAACCCCTAGAACCAACAAAGAAATGTGTGGGATTGGATGTAGGTTTAAAAGTTTTCTACGCTAACAGTGATGGGGAAACAGTAGAAATACCGCAATACTATCGCCAAGCAGAAAAAAGATTAAACCGACTGACCCCCCCTTGCCCCTAGGGCTGTTTCATTCTCCCATCAGAATATCAAAAGTAAAAGCGATCACTATCTTTGTAAAATGAGAAGTGACCGCCAACTTTTTAAATATATGTTGAGCTTAATAGAAAAACTAAAACAAGTCAAGGACTTTCGGAAAGATAAAGGAAAAAGACACCCTTTATGGATAGTATTAGTAGTAATAATACTAGGAACAATGCTAGGATACTCAGGTTATAGAGAACTAGGAGAGTTTGCTAAAAATAATCGGCACAGGCTCAGTAAAGAATTTAACATAATTCCAGAAAGAGTCCCGTCCTATTCAACAATTAGAAGGGTAATGATGGGAGTTGACTGGCAGAGTT
>NZ_JAPZSR010000059.1:0-4198 GCF_027531875.1 Microcystis sp. LE19-84.1B
GGCAATGGGTGTTAGCACCATGGCGTTTAACCTCAATGGTTTCAACTTCAACCAGTCGATTCTCGATTCTCAAGGTCGTGTAATCGGTACTTGGGCCGATGTGTTAAACCGCGCTGGTATCGGTATGGAAGTAATGCACGAGCGCAACGCTCACAACTTCCCCTTAGACTTAGCTAGTGGTGAACAGGCTCCTGTAGCTCTGATTGCTCCCGCTATCAATGGTTAATTCCTAGTCTGAACGAAAAGGCACTCCCGCAAGGGGGTGCTTTTTTGTTGTTAGAATCATAATATTCAAGGAGAGATTTATTGGCTTGATTGATGATACAAAAAAGTACGAATTTATCAATAGGAGTATTAACCGATGCAACTCGAAGACTACTTTAATTTTTTGACTCCCAATGACATTCGCTTAAAAAACTCCCGCATTGGCATTGAAACTATCTTATATGAATACATTTACCGCGCCCGTACCCCTGAAGAAATCGGGCAAATTTATCCTACCCTTACCCTAGAACAAATCCATGCCACTATTCTCTATTACCTGCACGAAAAAGACCGAGTTAGTCAATATCTGGCAGAATGGCTAGAACATTGTCAAAAAGGAGAACAAGAACAGGATTTAAACCCTCCCGCTTTTGTGGAGAAAATGCGGAAATTCAAGGCAGAAATAGCAGCAGAAAATATCAATGAGTATTCAGTATCTAATTGATGAAAATTTACCGCAGCTGTATCGGGAGCAATTATTGCGCCGTCACTCTGATTTAACGGTTTGGATGATTGGCGAACCTGGTGTTCCGTCGAAAAGCACCTTAGACCCAGAAATTTTAATTTGGTGCGAAGCAAATCACTTTATTTTAGTCACAAATAATCGGACTTCTATGCCTGTTCATTTAGCTGATCATCTGGCACAAAGTCGTCATAGTCCAGGGATTTTTGTCTTGCGTCCTAAAGCAACAATTAAAGAGATTATTGAGAATTTAATTCTCATTGCTTTATTAGGCGATGCCCAAGATTATCAAGACCGGATTACTCATATTCCTTTATAAATACTACTTGCTGTTTCTGTTTTATTTTTAGTTGTCTTAGGCGTTGAATCAGGGGAAATGAAGATAAACAATGGTTATTGGAGAAGTTACATCAATAATTAGGATTGAATAATCAAAAAATAACTAAACAGGTATTAATGGATAGTTGGAATGAAGCTTATAGTGATGGATCGGATGAATCAGAAACTTTGATGTTAGAGGGAATACGCCATCATCAACGCCAATTATCTGAGTAAATATGACGATTTTTCAAGGTGAGATTTATTGGATTGATTTAGGAGAACCACAAGGTTCTGAACCTGCTTATCTTCGTCCTTGTGTTGTGGTGCGAAATGATGCTCTGAATCAGTCACAAATTGGGACGGTTATTGTGTGTCCATTAACAACCAATTTGAGACGAGCAAAAGCTATTGGTAATGTTTTATTGAATGAGGGTGAAGGGAATTTACCTGAATCCAGTGTTGTTAATGTTTCACAGGTTTTTACGGTTGATAAACGTCTTTTAACGGAGTCTATCGGAAGACTTTCTTGGGAAAAAATCAAATTAATTATTCAGGGAATTAAGTTGGTTATTGAACCTCAAGAACTCGAATAATAGGGGTTATAAAAGGATTTAAATAATCCATTTTCTCTTAGACTTAGCTAGTAGTGAACAGGCTCCTGTGGCTCTGATTGCTCCTGCTATCAATGGTTAAGTTCTAATCAAATAATTACGACAAAAAAGGTCGGGGCGAACATTAGCTCACCCGGATCTTTTTTAATTGAAATTCACGGCCAAATCACCTGACCAATAACCACTTCTCACTCCAAGCACCGTTAACATTGAAACCACTGCGCGTAGGGGTGAAAGTAAGGGAACCGTAGTCGAAATTATTGCAGATTGTTCCGAAAATAGTGGCATGGACTCGCTCAGGTGGACAGATATCTCCGGCCCCGTAGCCATTCTTTCCGATAGTCCCCAGGTGGGAATAGGTGTTGCCATCCCAATCCCCATTACCGAACCAGGTTGTGTTGGCCGGACCTTCTTTCAGCATACAGCGCAGACCTTTGCCTCTGCGGTTTCCCGTCAAATCAGTTACCTGATATTGATTGAAATGACCACCATTCTGTTTACCGCAGGTTTTGGGACGGGGTAAGGGGTTGTAGTTAACAGAAGAAACCGAACGCCACTCCTCATTCCAAGCCCCAGTCACTCGAATCACTCCTGGTCTGACCGTTCGGATCTCGAGATTACCCGGATAGTTGAAGTTAGCATCCTCCCCGTTACCGTGAATGTCGGACGCAAACCCGACTAACATTCTGCCTCGGTCAATCGCCTGTCCCAGATGGCGGTAGGTAGCCCCTTCCCAGGTTCCTTCCCCGTACCAGGACAGACGGGGAATGCTTGAGCCTTGCTGTCCTTTACTGAATTTGACACAACGAATCCCAGTTCCCCGTCGGTTATCTAGCGAACGAACTATATATGTTTCTAGGTGGGGACCACAATTGAAGCGAGTAGCAGTAGTCAGACGGATCGGCTCTATTGGAATTTGAGCGAGGCTGGGCAAAGTTGCCACCAACAGGGCTATACCACTTAATACGATAGTCTTGACAGAACGTAGATTCATAATTTTTTCCTGAAATTGGGAAGCCGTGTTTACTTGCTAATTTCAGAATATTCGGAGTCTAAGGGTGATGTCAGTCCCAAAATAAGTGGAAATTGACGATTTCAATCGTTTCTACTTTTAGTAATAAAATAGAGGAACGTGGAAATTTATAGCAGTTTTCATAAGAATGAGTTATGGGCAAGGAGCTTAAACTCTTTGTTGGCATAACTTGTCGATACCTCAGTAACGTGAAAAGGGCTATATATCAGACTGTAATTTAAATGCAAGCCATTTACGCTCTTCAATCATCTTAGCGACAGGATGAACACTAGGCTTTTGATACCATTTCTGCCACATACTCTGTGCTGCGTTAAAAAATAGAGAAGAGGCATCAGCCCAAGTTAATTTTCGTTTAAAATTAAGTCACTAAGAAGATTCCCCGATTCATCTAGTACATTAATGCTAAAGATTTAGAAATTGAATCTCCTCCCGAACCTGAATTTGATTTTGAAATTGGGGGTTAGTCGCATTAGCTGACTTTAGTTCGGACTAAGAAGATTTGGTCATGACTTCCACGAAGAATAGAGCTAACCAGCTGCGGTAAAATTAGGGTTTCGGCTTATCCTCAACTTAGCTTAACTAGGAATAGGCCGATTTATGTTAGGTGCGCTATGTTATGTTATTATACAATGTATAATAACATAACGGGGATTGTCGTCATGGATATCGAACTAAAAAAATGGGGAAATAGTCTTGGATTCCGAATTCCCCACAAAATCGCTGAAAGCTTCGGACTCAATGAGAATTCAGTTGTTGAACTCACAGAATCAAAGGACGCTCTTGTGATTACCAAGAAGCCATGCAATCCGACGCTCGATCAGCTATTGGCCAGCATTCCGGAAGACTTTCAGTATCCAGAAGATATACTCGATTTCGTTGAAAGCGGGCCAAGTGGTAAGGAGATGATATGAATATTCGACGGGGAGAGGTAATCAGAATCAATTTGAACCCGACAAGTGGGAGAGAGCAATCAGGAGATGCGCGTCCCTGTCTGGTGCTGAGTCACGGGAAATTTAATGCTGACCGGAAAGGAATCGTCGTGGTGAGTCCCATAACAAGCACGATCAAGCCGGGGATCAAAACAATGATCCCTATTCCCGACGGTTTTGCGGTTCGCGGCTCGGTAATAGCCGAGCAGGTGAGAACGGTTGATCTTAATACTCGCTGGTGGAAAACAACCGGAGAGGTTCTACCATTCGAGTTTGTCAACCGCGTGGTCGCAACCTTAAGCGTGATTATCGGGTGACGACTATTTTTTCGATAGAAAACCGACAGACACCCCGAAATGGAGATTACCGATGCCCAATCCCCAACCCGCTCCCGATAGGGGTTCACCTTTGAGGGTTAAATACAGAAGCCAAAAAACTAACTAATATTATCCAAAATTACTCATGACTTGTGCTATAATCGTTCTATGAGTAAGTTAACCATATCGGAAGCCGCTAAATTGAAAGGTGTAAGCGTATCGACGTTAAGGCGTTGGGAGTCTGAAGGTAAACTAATTCC